>CAMFLD010000081.1 GCA_945957245.1 uncultured Flavobacterium sp.
ATTTTATTCAGGCATTTAGATGGAATTGTTACAGTTCCGTCGGCTTATTCCCTTCACAAAAAAGGGGTTTTGGAATTTATATTGCAAAAGCAAAAAGTTACTCTACAGGAGCTTACCGAAAAGTTCAGCGCTAATGAAGGCTATCTTAATGTTGCGTTGCGTGTTTTAGCTTCGCAAGGCTGGCTTAAGCAGAAAATTGATGCTGAAAATGATAGCATTTCATTTGAAGTTACAGATAAAAGCACAACAGCATTTTCATTGGTACCACATTATGAAGATGCCTTCAACCTGTTAGAATTTTCAGGGCATTTTCATCCCCGTAAATTTGAGGTGGAGCCGTTTGAAATGCTTAATAAATTATTCAAAAAATATAAATCAGGTTTCGGAATTGAACTTTCTAACGATGCTGAAACCCGAACCATTCAGGAACAGGTTTTGTATCATATTGAAGGGGTATTAGTTGGCCCAACAATTGTAATGCTGGGAATGACCGGAATGTTCCATAAATATTTTATGGAAACGTCTTTCCGTCCTGAAGAGTTCCACAAGAAACCGGAATGTTTTAAAGAAATTCTGGATTTCTTAGCTTACTTGGGTTGGTTTACTAAAAAGAACGATAATTATCAATTCACAGAAACAGGTTTGTTTTATGCCAAAAGAGCTGCAGCTTACGGAGTAACTGTTTCCTATATCCCTACGCTGAGGATAATGGATGAGCTGCTTTTTGGAAACCCAACATTGCTTCGGAATATAGCGGAACATGAAGAAGAGCAGCATGTTGACCGTGAGATGAATGTATGGGGAAGTGGGGGAGCCCACGCGGAATATTTTAAGATTGTTGATCAAATCATTATAGAATTATTCAACCGCCCTATTGCGGAACAACCCATCGGAATCCTGGATATGGGATGTGGTAATGGTGCTTTCCTTGAACATATTTTTGATGTCATCGAAAGGCAGACCCAAAGAGGGAAAATGCTCGATGAGCATCCTTTGTTTCTCGTAGGCGTGGACTATAATGAAGCGGCGCTTAAAGTTACCCGTGCCAACCTGATTAAAGCCGATATTTGGGCAAAAGTGATTTGGGGCGATATCGGAAGGCCTCAATTGTTGGCAGAAACGCTAAAAGAAGATTACAATATTGATTTGAAAGAGCTGCTTAATGTACGAACCTTCCTTGACCATAACCGTATTTGGGAAACACCAAAAACGATTACTCCCAATAGAATAAGTACATCAACCGGAGCTTTTGCACACAGAGGCAAACTAATTAAAAATAATGAAGTAGAAGACAACCTATTGGAACATCTTAAAAAATGGTCTCCATTTGTAGAAAAGTTTGGTTTACTGCTAATTGAACTGCACACCATTTCACCTGATTTAACGGCAGCTAATATAGGAAGAACTGCAGCCACAGCTTATGATGCTACACACGGATTTTCAGACCAGTATATCGTTGAAATTGATGTATTGCACAAAATTGCAGCTGAAGCCGGATTGCATTCTGACGAAAAAGTATTTACCAAATTCCCTAATGCTGATACTGCAACAGTAAGTGTAAACCTGCTGAAAGGAAAATAATTTACTGAAAAATCAGCCGGGCAACTTTAGTGTTTGGTCAAGATTTTAATGACAAACAGTAGCGCCACAAACAACAGAAATCCTATAAGAATCTTATAGCTTCCTTTATATTCCTTTTGATGGATGGCTTTGTCTTTGCCATAAGCAAAATACGTTAGGATAACAAAAGCAACAAAAAACAGTGCGGCAAAAATCAATTGACCTTTTGTGAACATTTAGTTTAAATTTTCAACAAATTTACTCAATTGGGCTGTAAAATTGTATTTTGCATCAACAATAAATTTTTAGAATCAATGCAAAAGCAACTCAACGCAGTAAAAGAATTCCATACCGCTTTCGGGTTAGGAGTAAGTAGTGAAATGAAAGCGGATTTAGGTGAATCAAAAAATACGCTTCGGTTTAATCTGATGAAAGAGGAAAATGAAGAATACCTTGAAGCGGTTCAAAATAATGATCTGACCGAAATAGCAGATGCACTGGGCGATATGCTTTATATTTTATGCGGTACAATATTGGAACACGGCTTACAGCATAAGATAGAAGAAGTTTTTGATGAAATTCAACGTTCTAATATGAGTAAGTTAGGTGAAGACGGAAAACCAATTTACCGGGAAGACGGAAAAGTGATGAAAGGACCAAATTACTTCAAACCTAACTTTGCCGAAATTCTGGGATAACTATAAATCCTTTTCGTAAACTCCGGCTGTCACTTCCCTAAATCCTAATTTTTTGAGGTAATTAAAGTAGTTCTTGTTATTTCCTTCAGCCACTATTTTAGTAAAGCCTGCCTCGACGAATTTAGATTTTAAGGTAAAATAAACATACTTTCCGTTCTTAAAATCCTTGTATTCCGGTAGTACGTAATCCAAATCCACATGGAGATCAGTTTGATTTTTTCGGTGTGCCAGAAATAATCCGGCAATGGACATGTTTCTGAGTATATAAAAGCTCACACTGTTAGTATCAGGCTCGTAGTTAAATCCCGGGGAATAACTTTGGATTCTGTTATCATGAAATTTCAGAAACCTAGCCAGGTATTCACTTTTGGCATTAATTTCCAGTATTTCAAAAACCTCTTTTTTGGAATAAATGGTAAACAGATAGTAAATGTCAACCAATACGATGACTCCATTCAAAACCCCAACCGGAATAGCGCCAATCATGAATCCGTAGAATGAGAACAGTGAGGCGCCCACAAGATTAATCCATCGGAATTTGATAATTGACGGCATCATCATAGACAATAAAATTATCCCGGAAGCCAAATATCCTATCCATTGCAAAATTGAATCCATAAACTGCATTTTATTTAAAAGGCTGCGAAGATACTATTAGCAAATGTAATTTTCCAAAAAATCCTTTAGACGTTAAGTCTATAAAAATAAAAACTCCCGTTTAAGGGAGTTTTTTATCAAAAGTTTGATTTTTTAAACGATGGTTTTTACCAATCCGCCTTCCACACGGATGGCTGCACCATTAGTGGCTGATGCCAGAGGACTGACATAATAAGCAACTGTATCGGCAACTTCTTCTACAGAGGCAAACCGCTGAATTAATGACGTAGGTCGGATATCCTTAAAGAAATCTTTTTCAGCTTCAGCTGGTGTGATGTGAGCAGATTCCGCCATTTGTTTAATAAAATCTCCTACACCTCTTGATTTAGTCGGACCAGGCAAAATCGAATTGACCGTTACGCCTGTTCCTTTTGTAAGCTCTGCCATTCCGCGTCCTATGGCAATCTGAGCTGTTTTCGTCATTCCATAATGTACCATTTCACTCGGAATGGAAACAGCAGATTCACTCGAAATAAAAATAATGCGTCCCCAATTTCTCTCCAGCATTTTTGGGAATATATGCCTTGATAAGCGAACGCCACTCATTACGTTCATATCAAAAAAACGGAACCAGTCTTCGTCCGGTATTTCGGCAAAGGGTTTTGGCTCAAAGATACCCGCATTGTTGATTAAAATATCGATTTGCGGCAATTGGCTAATCAGATTATTGATTTCTTCAATTTTGTAAAAATCGGCAGCAAGCCCCGAAATTTTGTTGTTTCCGGTTGCAGTTTTGATTGCTTCAACTGCTTTTTCAACGGATTCCTGAGTTCTTCCATTGATGATTACGGTGGCGCCTTCTGTGGCCAGCCTTTGTGCTATGGCGTAGCCAATACCGGCTGTTGAACCACTTATGAATGCTGTTTTATCCTGAAGTTTTAAATCCATGTTGTAGTATTTAAGTTGTTTATGAAATTATTGTAAAAGTGCCAAAATAGCTTCACCCACTGCTTTAGCTGATTGTGGGTTTTGCCCGGTAACCACTCTTTGGTCTGTCACTACATGTTGTTGCCATAACCCTGATTTTTCAAATTGAGCTCCACGTTCAATAAGTTTGGTTTCCAACGCAAACGGAACTACTTTTTCCATGTGTACCGCCATTTCCTCTTCGTTGGTAAAGGCATTAATTTTTTTACCGTCTACCAAATACCTGCCGTTGCTCAATTTGATGTTAACCAATCCGGCTGGACCATGACATACAGCTCCAACGACTCCGTTGTTTTCATAGATGGTTTGTGCAATTTCAGCCAATTCGGCATTATCTGCCAAATCCCACATGGCGCCATGTCCGCCTGCATAAAATATGCCTGCATAATCATTTGCGTTTACTTCGGAAGGTTTAAAAGTGTGTTCAATTTTGTAATGATATGCTTTGTCATTCCAAAAAGCTTTATTGGTAGCATCATCAAGATTGAAACCATCTACGGGAGCTTTACCACCTTTAGGGCTAACAAAATCGATTTCATAACCCGCATTGTGTAATACTTCCCAAGGATGAGTAACTTCACTTAGGTAAAACCCTGTTGATTCTCCGGTGTTTCCTTTTTTGTCGTGGCTCGTCACCACAAATAGAATTTTCTTTTTCATGTGAACTGTTTTATTGGTTTGTGCGCTGACCGATGTTGCTGTAATAATGAAAATCCCGGCAATTGCAGACAGAACATTAAACCTGATTGAACGAATTTTTTTCATGATTTATTATTATTAGTATAAATTGATGAGGCAAAGTTCGGTCACTTATCCCTATAGGAACAGGAGTTATATCACGGATTTAGTGTGACCTATATCACACTAATTAGCCAGGCGGCTAAGAGTTTCCCTGGAAACGCCAAGAAAAGAGGCAATAAGTGTTTTAGGGATGCGTTGGAATAAATCGGGCGACTGTTTCAAAAGCTGTTCGTAGCGTTCCTTGGCATTATTGTTCATTAAGGATAAAATACGCTGCTGTAATGCGATGTATCCAAAATTGGATTTCCGCCTGAAGAAATGCTCAATCTTATGAAGATCGGCGCAGAGTTTTTCCCTGTTGGAAAGCGAAAGACACAGTACTTCCACATCTTCCAGACAATCCACATTGAGTGTGGCATTGGTTTGTTTAAAATAGGCTTGGTAATCACTAATCCACCAGTTTTCCTTAGCAAACTGCAATATGTGTTCCTTGCCGTCGCTGTTGATGAAAGAAGCCTTTAGCAGTCCTTTAACCACAAAAAAATCATTGGTTACAGGATTGTCGGCCTGGATTAGAAATTGATGCCGTTTGAGTTTCTTTGGAACAAAATGGGAAAGAATATATTCAAACTCTTCATCGGAAAGAGGGGTAATTTCTTCGATATGTTTCCTTAATTCGATGCTCATTGCCCAAAGATACTAATTTCTTGTAGTAACAATAAAATAAAAAACTCCCGGTTAAGGGAGTTTCATTTTATATTGGATTTAGGTAATTATATTTTAACAGTCCAACCAAAAGTGTCTTCAGCCAGATTGTATTGTATTTTTGTTAGCTTATCCTTTAATTGTAAGGCAATCGAATTTTCCTGTTTAGGAAGTTCATAATAATGTTCCTGATACTGGAATCCAACGATAGGACTTACTACCGCAGCGGTTCCGGCACCAAAGATTTCCTTCAGACTTCCGTCTTTAGCACCTTGTATAAGTTCATCAACTAAAACGGGACGTTCTTCTACTTTAATTCCTTCTCTTTTGGCCAATGCAATCAAACTTTTACGGGTAACGCCATCCAAAATACGCTCACTTACCGGCGCAGTACAGATGGTATCATTAATCCTGAAGAAAACGTTCATGGTTCCAGCTTCTTCGAGTTTGGTATGCGTAGCATCATCGGTCCAGATGATTTGCTGGAAACCTTTTTCCTGAGCCAGCTTTTGCGGGTAGAATTGCGAGGAATAATTTCCGGCAGCTTTAGCCGCTCCAATTCCACCGTTGGCCGCACGGCTGTAATGTTCTGCTATGATTACTTTTACTTCGCCTGAATAGTAGGAACGGGCAGGGGAAAGGATAATCATAAAACGGTATTGTGTAGAAGGCTGGGCAATTACTCCTGAACCTACTGCAATCATAAATGGTCTGATGTATAATGTGTTGCCAATCCCTTTCTTTACCCAGTCACGTTCCAGATCAACAATGGTTTTAAGACCGCCAATAAAGATGTCTTCTGTAATTTCCGGCATTGCCATACGAACAGCGGATTTATTGAAACGATCCAAATTTTGATCCGGGCGGAACAGCCAGATACTGTCATTTTCATCACGATACGCTTTCATACCTTCAAAAATAGCCTGTCCATAATGAAAGACTTTCGCCGATGGATCGATCATAAACGGCTCATAAGGCTTGATAATTGGTTTACCCCATTTGCCTTCTTTGTAATCACAAACAAGCATGTGGTCTGTAAATACATTCCCAAAAGAAATGTTTTCAAAATCGACTTCACTGATTTTAGATTTTTCAGCTCTTACTATATCGATTTCGGAGATAGTTTTTAACATGTTTTTTTCTTTAAAATTGGTTTATCAAAAATAGTAATGAATTGTTATTTAATGCATTAGCTATTATTTGATAAAAGTTAGTGTTGTGTTGTTAGTTTTTTGTAAAACTAATAAAAAAACAGTAGTATTTCGCATTGCGGAAACTTTTTTCAAAAAGCATCTATTTGTGTTATTTCAACTATCGATTTGATAATAAAAGTCGAAATAAATTATCAATTTGTCCCAGTAATTTCAGTGAAACTATTTATATTCGCAATTCATTTTAAAACATCTCTCTCATGAAAAAAATAAATTACGTATTGGTAATGTTATTGTTGATAGGAACATCAATGATAGCTCAGAAAAAAGCGCCATCTTTCAATAGCAGTGATTATGCATCTTTTGGTGCTAAATTCAAGGTAAACCGTGTTTACAATCAAGCTGAAATGATGAAAAAATATAAGCAGCTAAAAAAAGGCGATACCATAGTGGTACAATTTGAATCGACCATCAAATCGGTTTGCAAAAAGAAAGGCTGCTGGATGAAATTGGCTTTGAAAGGGGATGAGAGTTCTTTTGTGAAATTTAAAGATTATGCTTTTTTCGTTCCGTTAAATGCAGATAACAGCGACGCTATCGTAAGCGGGAAAGCCTTTGTAGATATTGAATCTGTTGAAGAGTTAAGACATTATGCAAAAGATGCAGGTAAATCAGCTGAAGAGATAGCAAAAATTACTAAGCCTGAAGTTACTTATGCTTTTCTGGCTGACGGGGTTTACATCAAAAAGTAATTTTCCTTTAGGATGAAAAAAATTATTGCAATTGCATTAATCTTGGGTCTGTTTTCCTGCCAGAAAAAGGATGAACAGCAGCCTAAGGAGAAATGTAGCCCTAAAAAGGAAAAGAAACTAGAAATGTACCAGATGTCAGAAATGGCAGCCCTTATGGAGCAAATGTATGTGGACAATCAGCGGGTAAGAGAACATATTAAAAAGGGGGAACCTGTGGGCAACTTTCCGGAGCATTTCCTAAAAATCTATACGGCTAAGTTCACCGATGAATCTGATAATGATTTGTTTTTTAAAGTAAAAGCAAAAGAATACATAGAAGCACAAAAGCTTATTTATAGTGATCCTAATAATGTAAAAGACCATTTCAATGCAGGTGTTGATGCCTGTCTGAAATGTCATGAGCAGAAATGTGGAGGCCCTATACCAAGAATCAAGAAATTGTATCTCAAACAGTAATCTTGAAACGGGAAATAATTAAGACACAGGATGGTTCAACCACAATCCATCTTCCGGAATGGAATGAAAGTTATCATTCCAAACACGGTGCGATACAGGAAGCATACCATGTATTTATAAAAAACGGGCTTTCCCTTTTTGATGGGAAGCCCGTTGCTATTTTGGAAATCGGATTCGGAACAGGATTGAATGCTTTTATAACTTATCTCGAGGCCCAAAAAAATAACCAGCTTATTAATTATGTTGGAGTAGAAGCATATCCTGTTGCTTATGATGAAGCATTACAAATGAATTATTCTGAAGAAATTGATGCTTCTCAATCCAATGTTTTCAAAGAGATGCATTCATGTCTTTGGGAGCAGGAAAATCAGATTTCGGATAATTTTGTTTTAACCAAATTGAAACTGTTTTTTCAGGATATTAAAGATGAGAATGCGTTTGACCTTATTTATTTTGATGCCTTCGGATTCCGTGTACAGCCCGAACTTTGGTCTGAAGATATTTTTAAGATAATGTTTAATGCTTTGAAAAACAAAGGAGTACTTGTTACCTACGCTTGCCGCACTTCGATAAAGAATGCGATGTTATCGGCAGGTTTTTCTGTAAATAAGCTACCGGGTGCTCCGGGGAAAAGAGAAATGTTGCGCGCCAATAAAGGCTTTTAAAAAATTAACTTTTTTACAAGTTATATTTAACGTTCAAATTTAATTGTTGAAAAAAAATATTTTTAAATTTGAAATAACAAAACACCACGTTCTTATCATTTCTCCTAACCAACTTAATTTTACTCATGTCCAAATCGATGTTAGACTATACTAAGTCTGTATTGAAAAGAGTTAGTTTTGATGTTACTCTTTTTTGCAAGGAACTTGAAAAAGCATGTAAGTTTTTATTGCCTTACGAAATTGAAGAATTAGCAGCTTGGCTATCGAAATTTATAGAAGAAAAACCGGAATTGCAACATACTATGTTGCTGATTAATAATAAATAAAACTAAAAGGGACTTAAATGGTCCCTTTTTTTATGTTAGGTATTAGGGAAACTTAAAAGTAAATTGTTTCGTATATAAATGTGAAACTTTAAAACTTATTAGGTATGGGACGGATAGCATATGACTTTGCGAAAAGTGCTATTATGAAAGTGGGGAATAATAGAGAACTTTTCATTAGAGAGGTAATTAAAGCTTTTAAATCTTTGACATCCCCTCAAAGAGACAGCTTAATTAACTGGCTGTATTTTTTTACAGCAGACAAACCCGAGATGCAACAGTGGTTACACGAAGCTTTAAATAAAAATATATTAGTAAGTTAAATCCTTATTTTATTTGATAAAAGTGTATTTCAACGATAAATATGGCGTTTTGACGACTTTTTTTTATGAAAAATTTTGACAATAATTATTTTTTGGTATATCTTTACTAAACGTTCTTACAGTGAGATAACCCCAAATCTTAATTACTATGCCTAGAATGATTTACGATTACACAAAATCTGTGCTCGAAAGAGTGAGCTTCGACCCGATTCTATTCGCTAAAGAATTGAAAAAGGCAATCAAGAACCTGTTACCCTGTCTCTTATACACATCTCCGAGCCCACGAGAC
>CAMFLD010000082.1 GCA_945957245.1 uncultured Flavobacterium sp.
AGTATATTCTATTAAGCCTCATATTGAATTTACAAATATTTCAGGTGTTGACGTGGAAATTTCAGCGGTAGCCATTGAAATTTTTACTAATAATTTAAATTACAGACATTTAGAAGAAGATAATATTGTAAAAATTTCGACTGGAGTTCCGCCAAGTATTTTCGAAACACATTTTGCAAAACCTCAATTAGGAAAAAAAATATCCACACTTTCTAAAAATGATGACTATTTTAAAACTATTCCCATTTGTCCTTGGGACAAAATCGGATATGATTTTGATATTTATTCCGAAGCCGAATCATATCTTTCATATGATAAGGCATCAATATTAGAAGACTATATTCATGGAAATAATTATGGTGTTAGTTCTCATTTACATACTACTAATGCATTGGGTACAGGTGTATATAAATCAGGAGAAAAAATATTAATTAACCCTACTTATTATTTTAAAATTGAACCATCTAAAATGGTTTGTGTTGTTGTCAACGTTTTATTTAATAGAGGAATAACCGGAAGTAGATTTTTTTATAATTATAGAACACAGGTTTTAGAAGAAATAAAATAACAAATACTACTGCCAACAGCGGTTTCGCGCAATTGCGCGTTTTGTGGTAAATTCACGTTCGTTTTCCGCAATAATTTCTATCTTAGCAGAAGTACGCTGTTCCGTCAGTTCGCAACTGACGCAAAGCTGCGGAACGTTAGCAGCAATTTGGGACGACCCAAACCAAAACATTTAGACAGATGAAAGAGCAGTACTTAATTTATGGACTTATAGCGGTTGTAGCAATTGTGTTGTTCGCGTGGACAAAGTTAAAAAATCAAAAACCACAACCAGACACAGACACTAAAAGACCGCCAGAAAATATTTTCCCGACTAACAAAGTCGCAAACGACAAATTTGTATTAGTTGAAGATGCAAGCGAAAATGACATCAAGAAAATATTACAGGAATTTTGTAATTCATACAACAAAGAAACGTATCAAGCCATTCCAAGACTGACAAAACTATCTGATAGAAAATTTGCAATAACTTTTCCGTATGACATAAACTTTGAAATCTACTGTTACTTCATTAACTATGTGAATTATCCAATGGGTTTTGACAGATATTTTAAAACTATTGGTTGGACAAAGACAAAACCGACTGACACTTGGATAACAGAAAAAAGTGCGAATAAAAATGTAATGTTGTTCGTTAGCGACTTTGACACTGAACATGACAATGTTTTCTTGACGACATCAGACAATATTGGATACAAACTTGGTTTTGCAATGGGTGAAGAAAAACAACCATTGAATAGTCCCGAAATAAGTTATGTAAAACCACCAATCAACATAAGCGAATTAGACATGAATGAAAGTATTGACTTTAAATAAAAACTGCTGCGCAATAAGCCAGCCACAATTAACAAAATCAATATATAAATGAAAATCAAACCGGCATTTATAATTTATATTTTTCTCTTATTATTTGGCGGTAGAAGTTTCGCTCAAAGAGTTTATTTAGAAAAAAGTTTGTTGGTGGGGAAATGGAAATTGGTAAAGGTATTCAATGAAAAAAATAATGAAATTGAATTATCCGAATGCGCAAAAAAAGAATACATTGAATTTAAAAATTCTGTAATAACCAACGTTTCTTACAGAACGCAGAAAAATAATTGTAGCGTAGAAAAGACTATTTGTAATTATAAGGTTGAAGGGGAAATGATTGATATGAGCAGTATTTCCTGCTTCAATTTTATTTCTTTAAATGAAAAACTTTTAACGGTTAAAATTAGTGGAATTAATATGAGTTTTCGAAAAGAGAATTAGCTTACTGCCGCTAACAGCAGTTTGAAACAATAACTGGTTTATTTGTAAAAGGAAATTCTTTCCTCACAAAAAACGTTTATATTTAACAGATAATAATCCGTTCGCTGGCTTCACAACTGACAAGAAGCCGCTGTGGCACGTTAGCGGTAATTTTCAAACATACATCTTAAAAGACATGAAATTTTTTATTTATTTACTTGCAATAATATCTTTTAGTTGTCATCCGAAAAATGACAAAAATTCAAGAGAAATACCCCAAAAAAAGACAGAAGTTAAAACCAAAAGTCAATATAGTTACCCATTTTACTTGGATAATATTAATAGCCAATTCACGGCCACTGCGGAATTAGAGAATCCAGATCTTTATCCTAAATTTTACGATTTGTTTGCTAAATATGGATATGAAGGAAACGGCTATTGTTGGGAAGGTCACATAATTCAAATTCTTGAAAAAGTAAAACCAAATTTACTTAAAGAAATCACATTTGACCCGGAAGCCGGTTCTATTTTAATTCATTTCAAGTCAGAGCAAAGTCAAAAAGAATTTGCAAAAGTTTTATGTCCTATTTTCTCAGACTTAAAGAAATTAGAAGGATTTGTAAAAAATGCTGATAAAACAAGAATTGATAATTAAAACTGCTGCTTACAGCGATTTTACGCTATTGCTGGTTTTTCTTGAATTGAACTTCTTTCCTCACGAAAATATTTTATCTTAGCAGAAAGCAGAAAGTTTGCTGGCATCGCAACTGACGAGAAGCTGCGGCACGTTATAACCAATAATCTTGAACTTGCAAATGAGCGAGAAACCTAATGTTTATGTTTACGAAGAAGAAACTTTCATTGTAGGAGAAGATACATTTATTGAAAGTACTTCTGAAAATAACTTCACAGTAATTTTTGAAGACAATCTGGAAACTGCTTACTTCTATGCAGTCGACAGAGAAAACGGAATGGAAGTTCTGGACGCACTACATGTGTACAATGTTGCTGATGTTGTGGACAAACAGAAACCGTCTATTTTAAAAATAATGTGGACAGCAGATTCTACAAAATCGTTATTGGTTATAAATGATTATTGCCACGCAGTATTTGACTTTAATAAAAAAGCGGGATATTGTAGAAACGCTTTCCCACAAAGCAATAGTGACTGGACAAAGATTGAAAACAGAAATTTAACAGATGAGTTACTGAATGAATTATTGAGCAAAGCTTAGCTGCGCTTACTGGTTATAATGGCGGTTTTGCGCAATAACTAGTAAGCATTTCGCCGGAATCCTAAAGGATTGCTTCGCCCGTTCGACCGGCCAAGCGGTCTCGGGTCCTGAAAGCTTGTCTTATGCATACTATTTTTCCTTAACTTGCCGCTACAGCGCAAAGCTGCGGCACGTTATACAACATTTTAAAAACATTGCATAAATATGAGTTTATCTACAACTATTAATGAGAATTGCCCACATTGTAATTCCATCCAAAAAATAGAGTATTATCAAACAGTAAATATTACTGTAGATCCCAATTTAAAAGATAAAGTCTTAAACGGAAAACTCAACAGTAAAATTTGCACTGATTGTCATAAAGAAATAAAGATATTTTCGGGATTACTTTATCACGACATGAAAAATCGCTTAATGTTTGAAGTTAAAGTTTCTGACAAGCAGGACGAAGGAACAACAGAAGTTCTCAATGAATTCAAAAAAAATGGATATATATACCGTGAAGTATACTCTTACCCTGAATTAGTTGAAAAAATTAACATATTTGACAACAATTTAAATGATTCTGTAATTGAAAATATTTCTAATAAATTAAAAGCAATGTTAGATGAATCATTAAAACAAATAAAAGAACCAGATTCAGAAATCAATTTCAATGTGATTTTTAAAAAAATAGAAAGTGGCTTTTTTAAGAAAAAAATTGTCTTTTATTGTTTTTCACACCCAAGTCAAATGATGGAAATGAAATACGACTTTAAAAATTTAACTGAAAGTGAAAAAAAGAACTTATTTAATATAGAAATTCTTAGAAGTTAGAAAAACGTTGTGTA
Source organism: uncultured Flavobacterium sp. (assembly GCA_945957245.1). Classification (GTDB taxonomy): domain Bacteria; phylum Bacteroidota; class Bacteroidia; order Flavobacteriales; family Flavobacteriaceae; genus Flavobacterium. Next base: position 3,863 of record CAMFLD010000082.1, read on the forward strand.
ACGGCAGTTTTGCACTTTTGCTGGTTTTATTTAACTCGATAATTTTCCTCACGAAAAACGTTTATCTTTAACAGACCCGGGCATGACAAAGTCAGGCGAACGGAACGAAGTTAAAATAATCAGCTCCCTGGCATCGCTACTGAAATGAAACTAAGGAATGATGTAGGCCATTCCCAACATGAATACGAAAATGAAGAACATATTACTTATAATAGTATTATCAGTTGTTTTGACGGGTTGTAACGAAAAGCAGAAAGCAGAAGTCAAAATCAAAAAACCTTATGATGAAAGTTACATTGTGGTTTTTGATCATTACAAGCATAATAAAGATTATACAGACAGCACTCACATTTCATTAAATGCCCGAGAAATAAATGAAGTAGATTTGATTTTAAAAAAAGCAGTCGAAGATTACAATAATCATCCTGAAAGGTATTTTGCATTGAGAAATCATAAGCCAGTAGATTTAAAATTAGAAGAATATAAAAGACAATATTCGCTGTCAATAAACAACAAAGGCGAAAAAGAAGTTTGGGTTAGTTGTGTGCATAATCATTTTGCGCAAGGTGATTCATGGAAAAGAAGAATCGTAATCGCATGTGGAGGTGGGGATAATTTTTTCAATGTCTTGATTAACTTATCAAACCATAAGTTTTATGATTTTAGACCAAATGGACCTGCATAGAAACGGCATATAACAGCGGTTTTACGCAATTGCTGGTTTTTATTTTATCTGTTCACAAAAAACTCTATCTTTAACAGCCCCGAGCCTGACAAAGTTAGGCGAACGGAACGAAGTTAAAATAATCAGTTCGCTGGCATCGCTACAGCGCAAAGCCGAGGCAAGTTAGTAGAAAGCTGAAAAACACTTAAATCAAAGTCGAAGATGAAACATATATACTTATTAGCTTTTATAATTTGTAGCGTAAACTGTTTTTCACAAGATCCAAATCCTGAGTTATTTCAAATATGGTATTTAAGTTCTGTTACTACCTACGACTCATCTCCGGGATATGGTGTTCGTTATATTGAACCAGCAATTGCACCTACTCTTAGCATTTCTACTTCACCTGCTAAACCAGTATTCACCGGCACAGGCGCATGCAATACCTTCAATGGGGCATTTATAAGCTTCTTCCCCGGACAATTGCAAACTGTAGGCTTTACTCGGACAACATCAGTTTGTAGTTCCGAAATTCATAACTCATTTGAGGCCGCTTATTTTGGTGTTCTACAAAACGCGTCACAGTATCAAATTGCTCACATAAGTACAGGAGCAGTTTTTTTGATTATATTCAATCCAACTTTTGGAGACGCAATGTTTCAGAATTTTCCACTTAGTACGACTGGATTTGATATAGAAAACATAGCGATATATCCAAATCCGGGGAATTCATTAATTTCTTTAAATTCAAATCAGGCAGAAATATTAAAAGTAGATGTAATTAATTCATATGGACAAATTGTCAAGACAATTAATGATAATTTTGGGTCTATAAATGTTTCTGATTTATCTTCCGGAATATACATCTTGAAGATTAACTCAGTACTTGGGACAATAAATAAGAAATTTATAAAAGAATAATTAAATTTAAAGCCAGCAGAAAACAGCGATTCACCACTATAGTTCGTTTTTATCTTTCCCCGAAAATACGACGAACATCACAATTTCTTATTACATTTATCCTTAACTTGCCATTATTAAAAAAGCCTAAATGAAATCCAAATAAACATGCAAATTATGAGAAAACTGATTCTTATTTCAATAATGATATTGATTGGGCAAAATTTGGCTAATGCACATACATGTGAAAATGAAAATGTAAAATGCCCAATAGATGGAAAAAAAGTATCTTTTTGTGTAACAATGAGTATGACCACCTTTGGTTCTTTTAAAGATTTTCAAAAGCAAGGAGCAATTGGGGATCATTATGAAGAGCTTATAAACACTTGTCCAAAATGCCACTTCTCGGGCTATATTGAGGATTTCAAAACAAAATTTACTGAGGAAGAAAAAATCAAAATCAAAGAATTTCTAACAAAATTTGACACTATAAAAATTGATGATGCCCGCCAGTGTTTAATTGCAGCCGAAATCAAAGAATTAATCGACAAAACAAAAAAGGAAATTGCTTTTTGCTATATAACCGGCTCATATTTGCTTCGGGAAAATGACAAAGAAACTGAATTCAGAAAAGAACTACAGATAAAGGCAAAAGACAATTTAATCTTAGCTTTACAAAAAAATGAATATAGTGATAAAACAGTAATTGCAAACATAAATTACTTAATTGCAGAAATGTGTAGAAGGACTGGAAATTTTGATGATGCTGTAAAATATTATGATTTAGCAATCAGCGATCCAAATAAAAAAGATTGGGTTGAATCCGTTGCTAAAGAACAAAAGGAATTAGCCTTAAAAAAAGACGAAAATAATAAAATATAAACCCATCTGCTATCAGCATTTATGCGTAAAAGCAGGTTCGCCTTGATTGGCCCCCACCCTCAACATTTCTTATTCCTTTTTTTTCTCTAACTTGACAATAATGTGCCAAACAACTTTATATCATCAGTAATTAGATGAATGAAGGCAAATAACTGAAGTACAGAACAAATTTGACTGGTAATTAAACCCTGTAGGAATTTAACCGTCTAACGATTTTATAAAAACAATATGAAATCACTCTTTTACACTATAATTTTGGTTGCGTTCAATTGGCTCTCTACATTCGGACAAACTTATACGGGACCAATACCAAAGCCAACAAGCGGTTATGGTACAGACGGAAATTACACCGTAGCGACACAATCTTTTGCTAATCCAAACTTTTCGGGTCACGACATTGTAATTTACTATCCTGCAGGTATTACTTCACCCGTTCCTACCATATTCTATAGCCATGCTTTTGGCGGGAACAACCCAAATAACATTTCAGGTTTCTTGAATTTTGTTGCTAAAAAAGGGTACGCCGTTGTCTTTGTCCCCTACCAAACAACAGGAGTTACCGTTCAGGACCGATACAGCAACCTGTTAAATGGCTTTATTCAGGCAGCACAAAACTATCCTAACATTATAGACACCACAAAAGTTGGCTTTGTCGGACATTCTTTTGGAGGAGGTGCCTCTTTTGCCAATGCTTATCATTGTTTTACAACGCTAAACTGGGGGCAGTCGGGACGTTTTATTTTTGCAATGGCACAATGGTATTCCTATAACATTTCACAAGCAGAATTACAATCATTTCCCACCGACGTAAAATTATTGACAATCGTTTATGAAGACGATGTTACTAACGATCAACGTATGGCAAACGACATTTTTAATACCATTAATATTCCTGCATCCGAAAAAGATTATCTGCGTGTAAAATCCGATACTATCAACGGATACACCTACACAGCCGATCACGTTGTTCCAAATAATTCAGCCTTTGACGCTTTAGATTATTATGCCTATTACAGATTGTTTGATGCAATGTGTGATTACACTTTCAACGGCAGTATGGCGGGAAAAGACGTTGCGTTGGGAAATGGAAGTGTCAATCAAATTTCAATGCCCGGCGGTTTACACAATCTGGTATATAGCGATGCACCAACATTTGCAAACGCACAAAGTACATATCAATTTCCCTGCAGTTCTACCGAAAATCCAAGATCAGTCCATTGCGATGAAGCGCTTTCCACTCCGGAGACAATAGCAAACATATCATTTTCAATGTTTCCAAATCCGGCTAAAACAATGCTTTATATTGAAACAGACAAAGCAATTTCTCAAATTGATATTTTAAACCAACAAGGACAATTTGTATTAACAACAAACATAAAAAACATCCCAATTAGTGCATTATCAAGTGGGCTATATTTTGTAAAAATCAATTTTGCAGACCAGAGCTCAAAAGTGGAGAAATTATTAAAAGAATAGCTACCCTGGCTATTATGCCCGCCTATTTTTAAACTGTACGGGGTTACAAACAGAAAGTTGAGTATATTTGGGAGTTAGCGGCAATTTTATACATATCCCCAAAATGAAGAAACTATTTCAAATAATTTACTTTGTTTTTGCAATTACCATTTGTAGCTGCTCACAAAAAGAGAATTCTAGTAAAAAATTACAATCAAAATTTACACTATCGGAGAAATTTACAGATTCGATGTCTATTGGCAATCCTCAAAATAATAAACTCGAATTATTAAAATACGTAAATGAAATTGACAATAAGTCGTATGTGCTCGTAAAATTATTTCAAAGAGAAAACAATCATTGGAAACTTACTTTTAAAGACACTGTTAATGCTGATGGTCTTGCTAAAATAGCTCCGGAAATTAAAGATTACAATTCAGACAAGCTAAATGATTTGAAATTTTGTTCTAAAATTGGCGCAAACCTGGCAAACTCAATGAATGTTGTCCTGATATATTCCGCAAAAACAGAAAGCTTAAAAAAAATTGGACGGGGCTGGAATCTAACTTATTCAGAAAAATTAAAAATGTTCAGAGAAAAATACAGGGCTTCAACAATTTGGGCAAGTTATTATAAGATAGACAAAGATCGTTTAATCAAAACATTTGAAATAGATTTAGGCGCTACTTCCGAATTGGTAAAAGAATATGACGGAAAAGGCAAATTAATAAAAACCCTTCAAACAAATAGGGACACTATTAATTATGAATTACCGAAAGTTAAACACTGGTTGCGGGAATGGACAATTAAAGAGACGTTGAATTAAAAACTGCTACTGACATTAGTTGATCAAAATCAGGGCAAACGGAAGTAATTGACATTAACTTCTATCAAAATGTGGTACATTTGGGCTGACAGTTTTCAAAGCCCTGCCTTCATAAGGCTGCAAAACGTTGTACCCCATTTTTGAGGACGACCACTCTAAATTCAAACTAACAAAAACAAAAAATGAAAAAAATATTAATCGTTGCAATTTTACTGATCTCTTTTTTAAGTTATGGACAAAAAAAATCAAAACTGACAGACGAAGAATATTTTAATAAATATGTTACAGAAAACCTAAACACATTTACTTTTAATGGACAAAAACCAGTTGGCAGTGGCTGGACAATTTTAGAAAACCTCTTTGCCGAAAATCAATTTGTTGCTTGGGGAGAATATCACAACTCTCCTGTTGTTTCTCAATTAACATCCTTTGCATTAGAAAGTGCCTCGCACAATGGTTTCAAATTTTGGTGTGTTGAAACAAGCCCTTTTATGGCTTCTGAATTAATGAGAATTGCAAAAACATCCAACCCAATTGAAACCATACTGAAACTTCCAAGAATTGCTCCAAACTCTGTCTCTTAAACACATCTCCGAGCCCACGAGACCGAGGCTGATCGCGTATGCCG
>CAMFLD010000083.1 GCA_945957245.1 uncultured Flavobacterium sp.
GAGGAAGGTTTAGAGAACTTTGCAGGTTGTGCGGTTGTAATCAGTCACGACCGTTGGTTTTTGGACAGAATCTGTACGCATATTTTAGCCTTCGAAGGGAATTCTGAGGTTTACTATTTTGAAGGAGGTTTCTCTGAGTATGAAGAAAATAAGAAGAAACGTCTTGGTGTTGATCTTACCCCAAAAAGAATCAAATACAGAAAGTTGATTAGAAATTAGTAAAATCATAGAAATCCCGACTTGTCGGGATTTTTTTTATTCAATAAAAAGGCTATATTTGAGGCGTTAAGCTCCACGTAATGTCCAAAACTAAATTTTTTAGTTTATTTATAATTTTATCTTTTTGTTTTGTTCCTGGTGTAGCCCAGAAATTTAAAGCAGAAAAAGAGGAAATTGAAAGATTACTCAATCAGACTGTAGCGGATTTCAATGATGCCAAATATGACAAGGCCATGGAATCTTCAAAACAGGCACTGGTCACTTCTTTTGCCATAAATGATGATTCCTATATAGCGCAATCTTACAATACTATTGGGGTTATCTACAACGAATGCTCAGATCCCAAAAAAGCCATCGGATTTTATGAAAAAGCACTTTCGTATGCCAAAAAGGCTAATAATGATAAGCTTTACAATTGGATTTACGGTAATCTGGGAAGTACTTACTATTATAATCAGATTGATGTCCCTAAAGGAATCAGTTACTATAAAAAAGCACTTCAATATGCCATTAAGATTAATGATACTACCGAAATCATTAACACTAAGCTTAATATGGTAGGTGCTTATTATTCGATTGATAAGTTTGAAGAAGCAAATGAATACCTCAATGAAATTAAGGATAAGATTTTAAAATCTAATGATGAAGAAGCCAAGATGCGTATGAATACACTGCTTGGTATTTACAACACTAATCATGGAAAAAAGCTGGAAGCAGAACAATATTATGCCACATCAGAGAAAATAGCCAGAAAAAATCAATTCGAGTCCTATTTAATTAATATTTATGAAAACCTAGTGCGTCATTATAAGCAGTATAATGAAACGGAAAAAGCTAAGGAATATAAGTATAAATTGGATTCGCTAAGTAAAGTGGTATATTCTGATGACAAACTGGATAAAGTTCAGAAAGCAGCAACACAAATTGAGCTTGATGAGTATAAGATGCAGTTAGAACGAGTGGAACAGGCTAATGATATGCATCAAAAAAGCTTAAAGGAATCCAAGCTTATCGTAATTCTGTTTATTGTAATCCTGATAGTCCTTTTATTGTTTTTACTTACTTTATACAAAAGCATCAAACTCAGGGAACAGGCTAATTTTGAGCTTAAGAAGGCGAATGAAGAACTGGTTTTGGCTAAAGAAAAAGCGGAAGAAGCATCTCAGCTCAAATCCCAGTTTGTTTCAACAATTACTCATGAACTGAGAACTCCACTATATGGGGTAGTGGGGATTACCAATATCATTTTGGACGAACATAAAGAGTTGGCCAACAGTCCGCATTTGAAATCATTGAAATTTTCGGCTAAATATTTATTGGCACTGGTAAATGATATTCTTCAGATTAATAAAATAGAAGAAAAACGTATTGTTCTTGAAAGCCTTATATTCAATTTAACGGATGAGATTACACTGATTAAGAATTCAATAGAATACATTGCCGATAAAAACAACGATAAATTTACGGTTGAAATAGATACTGCCATACCGGAATTCCTTATCGGAGATAAACTCCGTTTGTCCCAAATCATTATGAATCTGGCCAGCAATGCCTTAAAGTTTACCAAGAATGGTGAGGTAACCATTTCGGCTGATTTGAAAAAGGTGGAAGGCAAAGTTTATTTTATAGAATTTAAAGTTAAGGATACCGGAATAGGAATAGCCAAAGAGCATCAGGAAAAAATCTTTGATAAGTTTGTTCAGATTGAACGCAAGGAAGAGGATTATCAGGGAACCGGACTGGGACTGGCAATTGTAAGCAGACTGATGGAATTGTTTGGTAGCGAGATTCAACTGGAGAGTGAGGAAAACATTGGAACCACTTTCACTTTTACAATTGGATTTGAATTTGACGAAGAAAAATCAAGGGAAATCATCAATAACATTGAAGTTGATTTATCTACCAGCAGCCTATACAATATATTGGTAGTCGAAGACAATAAAATCAATCAGGTAGTGACTAAGAAAATCATTCAGGGAAGTAATATGAGCTGTACCATTGTGGATGATGGTTATGCCGCAATGGTAGCTTTAGAAAGAGAAACATTTGATCTTATCCTGATGGACATCAATATGCCACTTATCAACGGATTTGAAACTACCCGTAAGATTAGGGAAAAAGGAATCATGGTGCCAATAATTGCTTTAACTGCTTTTGACAAAGAAGAAGTTACCGAAGAAGCAATTTCGGCGGGAATGAATGATATCATGGTTAAACCTTTTGAGCCTTCAAAGCTCTTTCAGGTTATTTCAGGCCAAATCAAGCAAAAAGAAAACGCTGGTTAATACCAGCGTTTTTTATTCTTTTTTGATCCTTCGGATTTTCTTGATTTATTTTGTCCGTTAGCCCCTTTATTTTTATTTCTGAAATCGGGTTTTGCTTCCGGATTTGATATTTCTTCTTTCCATGGAAATGGATGGTCTTTGATAACTTTTACATTTACCTTAATCAGTTTGAGAATGTCTTTCCAATATACTTCTTCATCTTTTCCACAGAAAGAAATCGAAATCCCACCGTTTCCGGCACGTCCGGTTCTTCCGATTCGGTGAACATAAGTTTCAGGGATATTTGGCAAATCAAAATTGATAACATAAGGAAGACTTTCAATATCAATACCTCGTGCGGCAATATCGGTGGCTACCAAAACAGAAATCTCCTTGTTTTTGAAATGATCCAATACACGTTGTCTGGCGGTCTGTGATTTGTCGCCATGAATGGCTTCGGCATTTACACCGTGTTTTTTAAGTGCTTTTACAACATTATCGGCACCATGTTTTGTCCGGACAAAAACCAATACATTGCTGAGGTTTTCATTTCGAATTAAGTGATACAGCAAACCACGTTTGTCTGATTTGTCTACAAAATAAACCTGTTGCTGAATGATTTCTGCAGTGGAGGAAATTGGAGTTACCGAAACATATTCGGGTTGAGTTAAAAAGGTATCAGCCAATTCTCTTATGGCTAATGGCATGGTTGCTGAAAACAATAATGTCTGCCTATTCGTAGGAACTAATTTTATAATCTTACGGACATCATTAATGAAACCCATATCGAGCATCAGGTCGGATTCATCCAAAACCAAAAAATGAAGATGGTCAAAGTCAAGGAATCCCTGTTTATGTAAATCTAATAGCCTTCCGGGAGTGGCAATGAGGATATCCACGCCTTTTTTTAGCTGGTCCACCTGCGGTACTTGTGAAACACCTCCAAAAATAGTAAGCTGTCTCAGATTGGTATATTTGCCATACGTATCGAAACTTTCTCCAATCTGTACGGCAAGTTCACGGGTAGGCGTAACAACAAGGCAACGGATTTGTTTTGTTTTTTTTGAGGAACCTACCATTCGGTGTAGGTTATGGATAATCGGAATGGCGAAAGCCGCAGTTTTTCCGGTACCGGTTTGGGCACAGCCCACTAAATCTTTTCCGGCCAAAATATGAGGAATGGCTTTTTCCTGAATGGGTGTGGGATTGGTGTATCCTTCGTCCTCGATGGCCTTTAGTATGTTACTGTGTAATGATAAATCTTCGAATAGCATGAAATTTGTTTAAGTCGTCAAAGGTAAGCTATTCTAAATTCTAAATTTTGAATTTTAAATTATTTATCGATTTCACTCATTTCTCAAAAAAATGATTATTCAAAATTCAAAATAAAACTAAACAATATCCTTCCTTGATTTTATAAAATCTGTCACCAGATAACCAATCAGTTTCCCGATAAGATGATTGTTTTTTTCTTCACCAAGCTCAGGAGCGCCTTCGCAGATATGGAGGTAGGCAGCATTTTTATGACTGCCAAAGAAATAAACAAACTGACGCAGCTCTTCTACAGAAAATCCACTCATGGTCATGGCGCTGCTCGCAATATCCGGAATGGCATCCAAATCAATTTCGATTCCATAAGCTTCAGTTTTGATAAATTCGGAAGCTTTAATAAGCTCCTGAAACATTTGTTTTTCTTTACGGACTTTTATCTCGTCATACGTGTTGTAAGTGACCCGGTCTTCAATTTTCTTTAGAATATCGAGCACATTCTTGGAAGTATAATTTTCATGTAAGCCAAAGATGAAATATTTTTTCAAAAATCCTTCTTCATAAGCATAGGAAAAACCATTACCACTGTGTCTTCCTTCCAATATCCTGAAATCAGAATGCGCATCAAAGTTGATGGCATTGATGGGCTTGCCTAATCCTAATGCCGTTCCTTTGATATTACCATAAGCATTATTGTGTCCTCCTCCAATGATTATAGGTATTTTACCACTTTTGATAATACAGCTTACGGTATGCACTACTTCTTTATCGATTCTTTCTACCAGGGAACTTAGTTTTTTACGGTCGGCAGTGACATTAAAATCCAGGTTTTTGGCTTCTTCCATTTCTTCTGAAACATCGAGTTTGCCCAAAACAATGATTTGGCTTCCTTTACAAAAACGGTTGTGCTGAATATTGGCTATGCTTTTTATAGCACTTTCCCATGCTGAATAAGCACCGGGCCTTCCGTAATTTGCTCGAACACCAACATCCTCCGGAATTCCAAACAAAGCATATTTTGCAGGACAGGACTGTAAATAATCGTGGCAGTTTTCTCCTTTAGGAACTGTTAACATTTTTTCTCCAAATTTCACCTCGCCGCTTCTGTGGTTGGTGACTTTGGCCAAATCGGCAATTGAAAAAGGAATTAGTTTGTCCATTTTTTTTGAAAAATTTCACCAAAAATATAATAAAAATGCTTAATTTTCGTTAACCAATACATATTGTAATACATTTTATAAATAAAAAAAGCCCATGGAAAATCAAAACAACCACTCCAAACTAAAAGCTATTATTGGAATATTAGCCGTTTTGTTGATAGGTAGTTTAATCTACATTTTTAAATTAACATCTGATGCTAAGACACTTGAAACAACTGTCACCACAGTCAAGTCTGAAAAGGAATCCGTACTCAAGGATTTGGCAGATTTAAAAGCGACCTATGATGCAGCAATTGCAGAAAACACTTCAATGTCAGACGAACTGATTGCTGAACGTGATAAAGTAGTAAAACTTATGGAAGAATTGAAAACGGCTAAAGGTGATGCCGCTTCCCTAAGAAAATACAAAGACCAGTACAAAAATCTGGAGCAGAAAATGAAGAACTTAATGGAAGAAGTTACCGTTCTTAAAACACAAAATCAAACGCTGACGACCAATTTGGATAGTACAAAAGTAGTCCTTGAAGATTCTAAAAAATACAATCAGGTTTTAGTAGGTCAAAACGAAGAATTGGCCAAAACAGTTGAAAAAGGTCAAAAACTTACTATTACCAATCTGAAAACCGGAGCTTATAAAGTAAGAAGTTCAGGAAAACAAATTGAAACAGACAAAGCGAGTAGGGCAGACATCTTACAGGTAAGTTTTACCATTGCTGAAAACAAGATTGCAAAATCTGGTGACAAAACCTATTATGTTCAGATTATTGACGCTAAAAATAATGTTTTAGGAAATAAAGAAACCATTTCTTTTGGCGATACCTCATTGACTTACAGTTTTACTACTACAGTTCAATATGAAAACAAAACGGTTGATGTAAAAGAACAATTGAAAGGAAATGATTTTGTAAAAGGAACCTACTTTGTGAATGTATTTGACAAAGGAGAATTAGTGTCAAAAACCAGTTTTACGTTAAGATAAGCACAAATTAATTTAAGTTAATATTTAAAAAAGTCCTCCTGAAGAATCTGGAGGACTTTTTTATGCTGTCACTTTTCCGTCTAATAGTACCTGATCGATAAGATTTGAAGCAAATGAATAAGGTAGTTCGTAGAATGAATTCAGAGGTTTGGTTATGATGATATTGGCTTTCTTACCAACTGTGATGCTTCCGTGAGAATGAGATAATCCCATGGCATAAGCGCCATTAATAGTTGCTGCATTGATAGCTTCTTCAGGCGTCATTTTCATTTTGATGCAGGCTGTAGCTACGACAAAATTCATATTCCCCGAAGGTGTAGTTCCCGGATTAAAATCGGAAGCTAAGGCAAGTGGTAATCCAGCCATAATCATTTTACGGGCCGGAGTATAGGGAATACTTATGAAGTAAGAACAACTGGGCAAAGCAACTGCAATGGTTTCGCTTCCTTTAAGAGCTTCTATATCTTCATCAGTCACAATTTCAAGGTGGTCTACAGAAAGCGCATTATGCTTTACACATGATGCAATTCCGTTTATGGCGGTAAATTGGTTTACATGGATTTTTGAACGCAGTCCGTAGTGCTTTCCTGCTTCCATAATACGTTCCGTTTCTTCTACTGAAAAATAACCTGTTTCCAGAAAGGCGTCAATATAATCGGCAAGGTTTTCCTGAGCTATTTTAGGAAGCATTTCATTGATGATTAAATCAATATAAGCAGTATGGTTTTCTTTGTATTCCATCGGAAAGGCATGTGCACCGAGAAACGTTGCTTTAATTGCTATTGGGTAATTTGCCGCCAGTTTTTTGATAACACGCAGCATTTTGAGTTCCCCTTCAACGGTGAGTCCATAACCTGATTTGATTTCTACTGCTCCGGTTCCCTGGCTAATGACTTCTTCCAGCCTTTTTTTAGACTGGTGGTAGATTTCTTCTTCAGGAGTTTCGTTTAGTTTTTTGGCAGAATTTAGGATTCCACCGCCACGATTTGCTATCTCTTCATAAGTAAGACCATTGATTCTGTCTACAAATTCCTGCTCACGATTGCCTGCATATACTATGTGAGTATGACTGTCACACCAAGTGGGCAGTACTATTTTTCCATCTGCATCAATTACTTTATCGGCATTGATTTCCGGATAGTTTTCCATTGAACCAAAATCAGCAATTATATCATTTTCCAATAAAAGATAAGCATTTTTAATAGAAGGTAAAGAGGCCATTTCGCTTCCGGAAACTTTATCAATATGGGGTTCTCTTACCTGTAATAATTCTTTTATGTTGATGATTATGGTTTTCATGGATGATTTTTGGTAAAAATACCCTGAAAAAAGGAAATATTACTAATTTTAAACAAATTTTGATTCCGTGAGAAAAATTAAATACAAAAAAGGAAAGAAGATTCAGCCAACTTTGCTTGAATATACTGGGGTTCATAAATATACACAAACGGAGATTCAACTCTTTGTTTATAATACTGATGATTTAGCTGAATTTAGTGAATTTGACGTCAATGAAATCCACAAGCATGTTGACTTTACTAAAATCAATTGGCTGAACGTACACGGGTTGAATGACCTTGAATTGATAAAAAGTATAGGGGACTGTCTGAAAGTTGATAATTTTATGCTCAGTGATATCCTTAATACAACTAAACGAACTAAACTTGAAGAATACCACGATGTTCTTTTTTTTAATATAAAGTCATTATTGCCTGTTGAAAACAGTGATACAATTGCAGTTGAACAAATCAGCTTTCTGTTAAAAAATGGAATTTTGGCTTCTTTCCAGGAAAAAAGAAGCGATTTCTTTACTCACATTCGTGAAAGATTGAGAACACATTCAGGTATTGTCAGGGATAAAAAGGCGGATTATTTATTGTATCTTTTACTGGATTCCATAATGGAAAATTTCTACATAACTATCGAAAATGAAGAGGACAAAGTAGAAGAATTGATTAATTTATCCAAAACAAGTACCAATCCACAAATTCTTGAGCAAATTGAAAAACATCGGGACAATTATAATTTCCTAAAACGTTCCATCATTCCGTTGCGGGACTCCCTTTATTCAATAAAGAGCATGAAAGACGATAATGTATTTAATGCTATTGAAAGTGAAAATTATAGTTTCTTTGAGCGTCTGCATCAAAAATGCCTGGAGCTCTTAGAGCAGATAGAATATGATTTGATTACTCTCGAAAGTGCTTCCAATTTTTATTTTTCTACCCAAAACCACAAAATGAATGAAGTTATGAAGACCTTGACTGTAGTGTCAGTTTTCTTCATGCCGCTGACCTTTATTGTTGGTGTTTACGGAATGAACTTTGACAATATGCCCGAACTACACTGGAAGTATGGCTATTTTGTCATTTTGGCAAGTATGGTAGTATTGCTTATCGGAATGGTTTATTACTTCAAAAAGAAACGCTGGTATTAATGATTTTTAATTAGCGGTTTTGCTTCAATATCGATTTCAAACTCAATAATCCTATTAAACCTGCAATAAGGGAAGATATCAGGATGGCGAGTTTGGAATTGGTAATATGGGTAGTGTCCGAAAAGGCGAGGAGTGTTATGAATATTGACATGGTAAATCCAATACCGCCTAAAAAACTAACTCCTAATAAAGATTTCCAATTAAGATCCTCAGGAAGTGAACTGATTTTTGATTTGACCGAAAGAAAGCTGAACAGCCAAATTCCCAAAGGCTTCCCAATAATTAAACCAAGAGCAATTCCAATCGTATAATTATTTACCAATGCTGCCTTCCAATCAGAATTGATAACAATTGCTGTATTAGCCAAAGCAAAGAGAGGAAGTATAATAAAGGCAACCGGTTTATGCAAAAAGTGTTGCAGCAAATAGGAAGTTGACTTTTCATTACCGTTTCCAAAAGGAATGGCAAAGGCCAATAGTACTCCGGTTATAGTAGCATGTACTCCCGAATTCAGCATGAAATACCACATGGTCACTCCTCCTATAAGATAAGGGATTAAATTGCGAATCTTTAGTCGGTTTAACAGTAGCAGCACACAAAAAATTGCCAAGGCTATAAAGAGATTATTTAAGGCAAGTGTTTTGGTATAGAAAACAGCAATTATAAGAATTGCCCCCAAATCATCTATCACGGCCAGAGCGGTCAAAAAAACCTTCAGGGAAACAGGCACCCGATTGCCCAGCAGGGATAAAATTCCCAAAGCAAAAGCGATATCGGTAGCCATAGGAATTCCGGCTCCGGATTGTGTAATTGTTCCGTGATTTAAGACTAGATACAATCCGGCTGGAATAAGCCTGTCTCTTATACACATCTGACGCTGCCGACGA
>CAMFLD010000084.1 GCA_945957245.1 uncultured Flavobacterium sp.
CAACCAACTTTTCCAAAAATGTTTGGGTATTTGATCGCCGCATAAAATGAAACCCAGCCTCCGAGGGAACTCCCAAAGATAGCAGTGTTTTTAGCGTTGGTTTTGGTTCTGAAAGTACTGTCCACCTTTGGTTTGAGTGTGTTTACGATAAAATCAAGATAAGCATTAGCATGACCTCCTCCGTATTTCTCATGTTTAAAAGGTGTTAGTTCATCAATTCGTTTATCGCCACCATGTTCAATACCAATTACAATGACTTTTGCATTAATACTGTCTAACGTTTCATCAACATTCCATTCACCAACATAAGAGGTTTTGGCATCAAACAGATTTTGCCCATCATGCATGTATATTACCGGGTAACGCTGGGTGGATTTTGCATAGTCCTTTGGTAAATATACCCAGATTTTTTTAGTTGATTTTAGTTGAGGTGCTTCAATGGTAAAAGTAGAAACCTGCTTACTTGCAGTACTCTGTTGGGCATTAACATTATAAAACCATAAAAAAAGAAGAAGTAAAAAAATAGATTTCATTTGCATTATTCCCCAACTGGCTTATCTTGAGAAGCTTCGCTGTCTTTCTTTTTTTTCTTGTCCTTTTTACCGGAAGTCAATTCCTCTACGAATACTTTGTATTTTTCTTTTTGTTCTTTATTAAGATAACTATTGATAGTAGCTTCTGATTTTTCCATCATGGCTTTTACCTCTTTTGATTTTTCTTCTTCTGAAGTTTCTTTTTTCAAAACAATGTCAATGTTTTTACTGTTAGAAAGAACTTCATTTCTAATAGCTATAAATTGGAGCTCATCCAACGATAAATCAGCTTTAAGTTTGGCCATAAATTTATCGATACGTTCCACTCTGTTCTTTTCAATTTCTTCTGGAGTCGCTTTTTGAGGATCTCTGTAAATTCTTCCAATATCTCTGTTTACACCATAATTTTTCTGTCCATAGCCATAACCTCCATTATTATACTGGGAAAAGCCTTTGGCAGAACTTAACAAGAACAGGAAAAAGAATATTTTAAAAGCTTTCATGATTTTAATATTTAGATTGTAAAATTATGTAAAAAAGTACAGTGTTAATGTTAAAAAATAAATGTATCATATTCATAAAAATCATATTTTAGCTAAAAAAATATAATTTGATGGACAAATACGATGAAAAACGGGCGCTCTTAGCAGAGATGATTGCTTTTTCTGTGATTGATGGAAAGCTTCACGATCGGGAATATCTTTTTTTGTCTATGATAGCAGATGAGCTTCAGATTGATAAGGAAGAATTTAAAAACCTTTTTCACCGTGAGGATTATCCTGTTGTCATCAAATCCGAATTCGAACGCATCCAACAGTTTTACCGATTAGCTTTACTGATGCACTGTGATGGTGTTTTGCATGAGCGTGAACAAATCAAGATACATGAAATCGGAATTAACATGGGGTTAAACCCTCATGCTATCAAGCGGGTATTGAAAGCAATGGAAGTTTCTCCGACCAAAATGGTTTCTCCTGAATACCTTCTGGAAGTTTTCCAGGAACAGCTTAACTAAAAAGCAAATCTAAATTTTTTAAATTGTTTTTTAGACATAATTCTTATATGGATATTACTTCAACATTCCTGCCCAGAGTTTTAAAACGTTCTCCATTTTCCTGTAAAACGGTAATGGTTATATGACCTGTTTTGCTCGTATTTATATCCATGACAATTCCCGATTTTCCTTTATGTATTCCGTTAATAACTTTGCATTGGTCACCATCTTTTAAATTTTCTGCCATATTGTTTATTCTGTTGGTTTATAATGATGGGTTGTAAAGCGATTCCAGCCTTTTTTGTTTTTGGATTCTACGGCCCAATGGAAACCATTTTCGGCATCCGGCCAGTAAATCATGCGGGCAAGACCCGCAGGCATCTGAGCTTCAAAACAAATAGCTTCGGGATGAACATCAGTACCGTCAGCGAGTTTTCCCGTTGCGTTTTTACCATCTGAAGTAAAAGACCAAAAAACTACTCCTTCTTCAGCAACACCATACATAGCCTGTTCAATATAGGTCTTGCCTCCAAAATCCCAAATAGCCTCTAATTTTATGTAATTATCTCCCAATACTTTTTCAAATTTACGACTGCATTTTACTTTTCCCATAGGAGAATCTGCCTCGGCGGACCAATTTCCTAGCAATGGTTGTAGTATTCCTAATTTTCCTCTTCCTTTTTTCCAGTTTGTCATTTAGCAAATTTTAATTTGTTTTCCATTACCCTGAAGATTACAATTCTTTTTATCAATGCCATCGGTACTGCGTCAAGAGGAAACTGAACAGAGCCTTTCCCTTGTTTATAGCCTGAAAGTTCATCACTAAATTCAATGTGTCCGGTTGGTGTGGCATAAAAGCCAATATGATTTTTGTATCCTGCAAAATATACTAATGGTTTCCCATAAAGCTTGTAAGCTGGCATTCCATAAGAAATACTTTCAATCGCATCAGGTGCATTTTGGAGTATTGTATTGCGGATATCAGTTAAAGTTGACTGTATTTCCTCCGGGAAACTCCCAATATAATCATCAACCGATTTGAATTCAACTTTCATATCACTTTATATTTTAATCAGGTTTTTTTCAAAAGCTTTTCTGGTGCCTCCCCGAAAAGTAACTTCGCCACAATAGATGTAACCTAATTTTTCAAAAATCCGAAGCATGGGCAGGTTGTCAAAATTGGTGTCAACCTTGACACTGAAAATATTATTTAGCTTTCCAACATCTTCAATAAACAACATCATTTTCTGAGCCAATCCTTTACCTGCATGACTATCGGCAACAGCAAGTCTGTGGACTACAACGAAATCTCCATCGGTGAGCCATTTTCCTTTTAATTCGTGGTAGGCAGGCTCATCATTAAAGAGCACAGCGGCATAACCTACAATCAGTTCATCCTCTGTCAGAACATAACCAGTGCCTTTTTCTACATCGGATTGTAAAACACTTTCATTTGGATAACCGTCCTGCCATTGTCTGCTTCCGTCATTCTTACGTCTTAAGATGGCCTGCTGGATTATGCTCCATATCTTTGGTATTTCTCCAAATGTAGCTTTCCTGAAATTATAATTCATTTACTAAAATTAAAACATATTATTCGTCAATTACTGAATCCTATCCTGAAGCGCTTTGATTTCATCCCTAAGTTTGGCTGCCTGCATAAAATCAAGGTCTTTGGCTGCTTTTTCCATAGCTTTTCGGGTGTCCCGGATTTTCTTTTCAATTTCCGCTTTTGAAAGATATAAGCTTTCCGGTTCAGCGGCTTTAGCTATTTTATCTTCAAAATATTGGGTTGAAACAGAATTACCGCTCAAAGCATTTCCGAGACTTTTATTTAATGCTTTAGGTTCAATATTGTTTTTGAGGTTATAAGCTATTTGCTTTTCCCTGCGGTAATTGGTGTCGTCAATGGTTTTTTGCATGCTGTTGGTGATTTTGTCGGCATACATGATGGCTTTTCCATTAACATTACGGGCGGCACGTCCAACAGTTTGTACGAGCGAACGATGGCTTCTGAGAAACCCTTCTTTATCAGCATCTAAAATAGCAACCAAAGAAACTTCGGGCAGGTCAAGTCCTTCACGCAGCAAATTGACTCCTATCAATACGTCAAACAATCCTTTCCTCAAATCCTGCATGATTTCAACACGTTCCAACGTGTCCACATCCGAATGGATGTAACGACAGCGGATAGCTACTTTAGTAAGGTATTTAGTTAGCTCTTCAGCCATACGTTTAGTCAATGTAGTGACCAAAACACGTTCGTCATTTTCACAACGAACCTGGATTTCCTCAATCAAATCATCAATTTGATTAAGGCTGGGACGGACTTCTATTATGGGGTCGAGCAGTCCTGTTGGGCGGATTACCTGTTCTACATAAATCCCTTCACTTTTTTCCAGTTCATAATCGGCAGGGGTAGCGGATACATAAATCACCTGATTCTGCATGCTTTCAAATTCTTCAAACTTCAACGGGCGGTTGTCCATAGCAGCCGGAAGGCGGAAACCATATTCAACGAGATTTTCCTTGCGGCTTCTGTCACCGCCGTACATAGCATGCACTTGTGAAATGGTAACGTGGCTTTCATCTACAACCATAAGATAATCATCAGGAAAATAATCCAAGAGGCAGAAAGGCCTTGTCCCGGGAAGACGACGATCCAGATAGCGGGAATAATTTTCAATTCCGGAGCAATACCCTAATTCACGAATCATTTCCAAATCGAAATTGGTGCGTTCCTCGAGTCTTTTGGCTTCTAGATGTTTTCCGATTTCTTTAAAGTAGTCTACCTGTTTTACTAAATCCTGCTGGATATCCCAAATGGCGGCCTGTAAGACTTCGGGAGAAGTAACAAACATATTGGCCGGATAGATATTCAGTTTTTCGAAACGTTCAATGACTTTTGAACTTTTATTGTCAAAGGCTTCAATTTCTTCAATTTCATCACCAAAGAAGTGAACACGGTATGGTTCATCTGCATAGCTCGGGAAAATATCAACGGTATCTCCTTTGATGCGGAAAGTTCCGGGTGTAAAATCGGCTTCCGTTCGTGAGTATAAGCTTTGTACCAGTCGGTGTAATAATTTGGTACGGGAGATAGCTTGCTCTTTTTCAATGGAAATGACATTTTTTTGGAATTCTACAGGATTCCCTATACCATAAAGGCAGGAAACTGACGAAACGACTATAATATCACGACGTCCTGATAGTAGAGCAGAAGTGGTACTAAGCCGAAGCTTTTCCAGTTCGTCATTAATAGATAAATCTTTTTCAATATAAGTTCCCGTTACCGGAATAAAGGCTTCGGGCTGGTAGTAGTCGTAATACGAAACAAAATACTGCACGGAGTTGTTTGGGAAAAACTGCTTGAATTCAGAATACAATTGAGCAGCCAGAGTTTTGTTATGTGCCAGAACCAAGGTCGGTTTATCAACCTGCTGAACAACATTGGCGACTGTAAAGGTTTTTCCTGAGCCGGTAACCCCAAGAAGTGTTTGGTATTTTTCACCATTGAGTATGCCATTGGAAAGTTTCTCAATAGCCTGAGGCTGATCACCAGTGGGTTGGTAATTGGAGATGACTTGGAATTTCATTTTTTTTGAAGCAGCTAAGTGACAGAGTGGCTAAGTTACAAAGTTTTATCGGGTTTTTAATTCTGCTGTTATGCTAATAAACCATTGATCTTGGCATACTGCAGGAGCATGATGGTCTTAGCATCTTTGATTTCTCCTGAAGCGATCATGTTATAGGCTTGATCAAAATCATATTCGAGAACTTCAATGTTTTCCTGTTCCTCTGCTATACCGCCACCTTCGGTTATTTTCATTTCCTTAGAGTATTCGGCAGCAAAGAAATATACAATTTCTGTAACGGAACCAGGCGACATGTACACTTCAAACAGTTTTTGTACCGATGAAACCTTATATCCGGTTTCTTCCTCGGTCTCTCTTCTTATGCATTCCTCCGGATTGTCTTTATCCAGTAGCCCGGCACAGGCTTCAATCATCATTCCGGTTTTATTGCCGTTTACATACGTAGGCAACCTAAATTGTTGTGTAAGAATTACAGTCTTTAAGTTTTTGTTATAAAGTAAAATCGTAGCGCCATTACCGCGGTCATAGGCTTCCCGTGACTGGTTTTCCCAACTACCATCCTTTTTTTGGTAATTGTAAGTTACTTTTCTCAGTGTGTACCAATTGTCTGAGAGTACTTCAGTTTTCAAGATTTCAATTCTAGGGTTTTCCATTAGAATAAATTAAAAGTTAATCCCAACATTCCATTAATAATAAATCCCCATCCTTATGGGTAATCGAAACAATTCCGTCTTCTGTTACGTGATTACTGCTACCTGTACGATAACCAATAGTCAAGTCTTCATTATTTAGGGGATAAAAAAGGTTTCGTGTTATGATTCCGCTTACTTTCCCAATTGGAATCAAGGATAGTATTGTATTTGCAGTGTACCATTTTTCAAATAAATTTGGCAATAAATAGACTTTGGAATGGTCATCTAATATGACTATTTTAAGCATGTTTCTGTAGGCAACTATATTTGTGAGATTGGTAATGGTATGATCGGCACGGCGTCCGGTGGCCCAAATCACATTTGCAGCTTTATGACCTTTTTCGATAAGGTAATCGAAAGCCTTTTCCAAATCGGTTTTATCCTGATTTGGTGTATGAACTATTTCAATCGGATATTGTTTTTCCTTGTAATGATTCACATCGAATTCCCGGTCAAAATCTCCCAGCAGGACATCTACTTTTATTCCCAATTCCATCACTCTTTCCATTGCCGAATCAAGGACAATGACTAGGGGTGACCATTCCAGCAACTGACCAAGTAATTCTGAGCTACAGGCCTCGCCATTGGCAATAATCAAAGCAGGTTCCTGATCGTCGCGAACGATGTGATGTGATGACATTGAAAAGCAGTTTACGTTTGGTAAATATAACTATTCCCATACGCAAACTGCATGCTTTTATTCATAAAATTATTGTAAAATATAGCTCCTGAAATCAGTTTCACAAGCACTGAAATAGCCTAATGCAAAATTATCGGGATTGGTTTGGTTGACAATATTTCCCCGGATGGTTGCCGGTGGGGTAGAGAATGGGCCGCCACTGCCTTGTGAAATTAGAATAATTTTATTCATGTATTCATAGTAGCGTTCTGATATTCCATAAATTGTAATACCGAGATTGTCGCCACTTTTAAGGTTTTCATTAGTGAAATAAGCAAAGAACTCATTGCCCTGATAAAATTCGTCTTTATCAACACCATAAAATGGAATAGCCAGACTACTGTCCTGGAATTTGAACATATAGTAATTGTTTACGATATCCGGGTCGTTAAAGTAAGCTTTGATTTCAATATTATCCCCGCTGAATCCTCCCTGATTATCCTGTTCAATATGGGTAATAGGTGTTACTGGAGTTAAGACTTCGCTCGCAGTATAAATCTGGCCGTTCAGTGCCACAGTCATTACATAAGTCTGCCCAATTTCCGGTACAAAATTGTGGCACAGGTACACCCCTGAATTAGCCGTTTCTTCCACAAAATTAAAATTTACATTACTGCTATTTGTTACTACGATAATGGCTCCTGAGACTGTAGGGATACTGTTGTCATAAAATCCGGTTGTGGTAGATAATTTTATTTCCTGCTCGTTGCCGGGAGTTCCTTTTTGCCATTTGATAGCCCCATTGATTACCAGCCTTGGAGCTGAAGTGGGTACATCGACCTTAACAACGTCTTCACAGCCGGTTAGGAAAACAAAAGCAATAATTAGGGTAAAGTATTTTAGGTTTTTCATGAGATTAAAATTTAAAGTTATAACTAACACCCGGTACTATACCGAATATGGATAAACGGGTCGCCTCGTTAAAAGCAGTGTTTTCATTTTGCCCAAACGAAATGGAAGCAGCATTTTTGCGTCCATAAACATTATAAATGCTAAATACCCATTCGCTCTGATAGCCTTTTTTGGCTTTGCTCAATTTGTCCCTAGTGGATTTTGGAGTTAATGTTGCCGACAAATCCAAATGATGGTATGCAGGAAGTCGGTTGGCGTTTCGTGCACCATAAATTGGAATATTGATTCCTTCGTACTCGTAGTATCCGGTAGGATAGGTAACCGGTTGACCTGTTTGAAGTACAAAGTTGGCTCTAAAAGTCCATTTTTTACTATAATTATAAGAACCGGTTACTGAGAGATTATGTAATTTGTCATAACCTGAGCTATACCATTCGCCATTATTGATTCCTGTTTCTGAAGCATTTCTTCCCGGTGTCCTTTGTTGGGATTTAGAAAGGGTATATGAAATCCATCCGTTCAGATTTCCGGAATTCTTTCTTAAAAGGACTTCTAAGCCATAGGATCTCATTTCACCATTCAAAATTACCTGTTCCAATGCATCATTGGCAATTAAATTAGCCCCATCAATATAGTCGATACGGTTTTTGACTTTCTTGAAAAAGCTTTCGACCTCAAGGGAATATTCATCATTTTTAAAATTCCTGAAATAACCCAAAGCTACCTGATCGGCAATTTGCGGCTTAATGTAATTATCACTTGGTGTCCAAACATCTAAAGGAGTCGGAGAAGCTGTATTAGAAATTAACTGCAGATATTGTGTCGTACGATTATAACTGGCTTTAATCGATTGGTTGTCATTCAATTGATATGAAGCAGCAAATCTAGGTTCGAGGTTGGCAAACTGCTGAATTACTTCGTTATGCCCATAATACTTAGTGCTTATAGGAGTTCCTTTTTCATAAACCTGTAAATCATTGTTAAAGACTACTGCCTGATTATTAGCATACAGATTAACTGTAGAACTTCCTAAACGGTAAAACTTGCTCAAACGCAAACCATAAGAAAGTATAATGGATTTGCTTATTTTTTGCTCCGCATCAATATATGCCGAAGGCTCGAAAGCATATTTCTTTTCAAGTTGTTTGTAGTTGATTCCGGATTCAGCACTTGAAGGTCTAATAACTCCGGGGTTGAAGTCGTAATAAATTGTACTTAGTCCATAATTCAGTTTTATTTTATCACTCAGGTAATGTCTGAAATCGTATTTGATATTGTAATTTCGGATTCCTGAGTTCCATTCGAAGCCTAAAAGATTTAAATCTAATCCGTAATAATAATCAGAATAAATTAATGAAAGATTGGTGAATAACTTATCGGAGTATAGATGGTTCCAACGCAAATTCAAAGTAGCATTTCCATAAGTGTTTACGAAACTCTTATTAAGGCTGAAAACATCGCGCCCGAAATATCCCGAAAGAAATAAATTGTTATTGGTGTTAAGCTTATAATTGAGTTTGGTATTCAAATCATAGAAATAAGCCGAATTTTTGTTGTTAGAAAGTTTCAGGAACAAATGAGCGTAAGAAGCCCTTCCGGCCAATAGGAATGAGCCTTTGTCTTTAACAATAGGTCCTTCTGCCAAAAGTCGGCTTGAAATGAGTCCGATGCCGCCGTTCATGGCAAATCTATTGCTGTTTCCGTCTTTTTGGTAAATGTCTAAAACCGAAGAAACACGTCCGCCATAACGGGCAGGAATCCCTCCCTTGTACAATTTCAGGTCTTTAATGGCATCCGGATTGAAGACCGAAAAGAAACCAAAGACATGTGAAGAATTAAAAATAGTAGCTTCATCTAATAGAATCAGA
>CAMFLD010000085.1 GCA_945957245.1 uncultured Flavobacterium sp.
CGACAGATTATGTTGCCTGAAATAGGTATTGCCGGACAGCAAAAACTAGCTGATGCCAAGGTGCTGATTATTGTTGTCGGAGGATTAGGATGTCCCGTTCTGCAAAATCTTACAGCAGCCGGAGTTGGTCTTATTGGTATTGTAGATGGAGATGTTATTGATGAAAGCAATCTGCACCGTCAATTCCTTTACAAGCCTTCTGACTGCGGTAAAAGTAAAGTCTCAGTAGCTTCTGAAGTTGTGCGGGCTCAGAATCCTGAAGTTAAAATAATCAGCTACCCGACAGATTTCACAAAGCAAAACTGTCTCTCCATTGCTTCCGATTATCATCTGATTGTTGATTGTTCGGATAATATTCCGACCCGCTATCTGATAAATGATGTTGCGCTGGAGCTTGGCATTCCAATGGTTTATGCTTCCATTCATCGTTTTGAGGGACAGTTGTCTGTTTTTAATTTTCAAAATGGACCGACTTATCGCTGTTTGTTTCCTGAAGATGAGCGGTTGGAAACTATTTCCAATTGTAATGATTCAGGTGTTTTGGGAACATTATCCACTATACTCGGAGCCATGCAGGCAAATGAAGTATTGAAAATTTTATTGGGAATAGGGGAAGTAATAAGCGGAAAATTATTCTTATACAATAGTTTAAATAATGATATTCAAATAATTGAATTTCAAAAAAATAACAATAATATAAAAAAACTTTTTTTAGAAGATAAGAGTGTTTCTGAGGAAGTTTTTTTCAGTAGCCCTAACGCATTGCTGATTGACATTCGGGAAGAGTATGAAGAACCCAGATTGGAGTTGGAACATATCAAAAATGTACCTTTGTCAGGATTAGATGTCTTTCTGGAAAACATAGCTAAAAGTCAAAAGATTATTTTACTTTGTCAAAATGGTAATCGTAGTGCATTGGCAGTTGAATATCTTTTGAGAAAAGGGTTTACACAGGTTTTTCATCTGCAAAACGGAATTGAGACTTTAGAGAAAATGAATAATGATAACAGATAAACCAAAGAAAAAATCTTTTGTGCAGGGCGCTATTCCCGCAGGATTCATAGCAGATTCTATTGCTAAGCATCAGAGCAAAACCACTATTGGAGCTCATAACATCTTCCTTGGTCAAGTGCGCGCTGATGTAATTGATGGCAAAACAGTAGCTGCAATTGAATATTCAGCATATGAAGAAATGGCTGAACAAACTTTCTATGAAATACGGGAAGCTGCTTTTGCTAAATTTGACCTGACCTGCCTCCATATTTACCATAGTTTGGGATTGGTAAAGACGGGTGAAATTTGCCTTTTTGTTTTTGTTTCTGCGCCGAGACGGAAAGTTACTTATGAAGCTTTGGAGTTTTTGGTAGAACAAATCAAGGAAAAAGTAGCCATTTTTGGAAAGGAAATCATGGAAGACGACAGTTACATCTGGAAAAAAAACACATAAAATGGTTGATATTACACATAAAGTTTCTTCTCAGCGTACTGCTGTAGCTCAGGCGATAGTAAAAGTAGGCACTGCCGCAACTATCGAGGCAATAGTAAACAAAAAAGTTCCCAAAGGGGATGTTCTTGGAGTTTCAAGAACCGCTGGTTTATTTGCGGTAAAAAGAACTTCCGATATGATTCCGGATTGTCATCCAATTCCGGTGGAATACACTGCAGTGGATTTTGAATGCCTTGAAGATTCGGTTAAAATACAGGTTACGGTAAAAACGATTTACAAAACCGGAGTTGAGGTAGAAGCCATGCATGGCGCTTCCGTAGTGGCTTTGACCATGTATGATATGTTAAAACCCATTGACAAAAATGTGGAAATTTCGAGCATCAGATTATTGCATAAGGAGGGCGGTAAATCGGGATATTCCTTAAAGGAAAATCCAAACCTGAAACTGGCGGTTATTGTTTGTTCTGATAGTGTTTCTGCTGGTTTAAAAGAAGATAAGGCCGGAAAGGTTATCATTGCAAAGCTGGAGAAATTGGGACTGTCGGTTAACGATTATATTATCATACCTGATGATATTGAGTTGATTAGGGCTAATGTGAATCAGTTTTGTGATCTTGGAACCGATTTGGTTTTATTAACCGGAGGAACAGGTTTGTCTAAAAAAGATGTCACTCCCGAAGCTGTACTGCCTTTGATTGACAGACGAATTCTTGGGGTTGAGGAAGCTATTCGTGCTTACGGGCAGGAGCGAACTCCATTTGCCATGTTGTCAAGAAGTGTTGTTGGATTTAAAGGCACTACTTTGCTAATGGCATTGCCAGGCTCTGTAAATGGTGCCGCCGAATCTATAGATGCTGTTTTTCCATCGGTTTTGCATTTATTTCAATTGCTTAACGGTTTCGATCATGGAAAAAAGTAATCTCCTGCAGGATGCCTTTGGTCGCGGCCATGATTATCTGCGTATCTCGATTACAGAGCATTGTAATCTGAGATGTACCTATTGCATGCCGGAAGGAGGTGTTAAGCTGACTCCAAAAGCTCATTTGATGACTGCGGATGAAATTGTATCGATAGCACAGACTTTTGTGAATCTGGGTGTGACCAAAATCAGACTTACGGGTGGCGAACCTTTGTTGCGCAAAGATGCACATGAGATTATTCAGAGATTGGGAATGCTTGGGGTGAATCTGACTATTACTACTAATGGCATTCTGGTACCGGAATTTATAACAACCTTCAAAGATTCGGGAATTAAAACCATAAACATCAGCATTGATAGTCTTGTTAAAGATAAATTTAATGCCATAACACGCCGTAATTATTTTGATGTTGTAAAGGAAAATATTGATTTGTTATTGCAGGAAGGTTTTAACGTTAAGCTGAATATAGTTTTGGTTAAATGTTTTAATGACAATGAGATAAATGATTTTATTTTGTTGACAAAAGACAAAAATATCCAGGTGCGTTTTATTGAATTTATGCCTTTTAATGGCAATCAATGGGACAAATCCAAACTGGTTTCTTTCGCTGAATTAATGGAGACTGTTCGTTCTGTTTATAATACTAATGAAATAATAAAACTTGAAGATGCTCCAAATGATACAGCTAAAAACTTCAAAATTAATACTTATCAGGGAAGCTTTGCTGTGATAAGTTCGGTAACCAATCCGTTTTGCGGCACCTGTAACCGTATCCGTCTTACTGCAGATGGGAAGCTGAAAAACTGTCTTTTTTCTAATTCAGAAACAGCATTGTTGCCCACATTGCGTGCAGGCGAATCTATACTTCCCCTGATTCATCAGAATCTTATTTCGAAAAAAGCAGTAAGAGCCGGCATGGACGATGATGCTAAATTCCAAAATACTGAGCAATCAAGCCAAAACAGAAGCATGATAACTATAGGAGGATAAGGTTTTCAAAGTTTTTTTGGTTTAGAACCTTGTTAATAAGTTTGCTTCAACTCATTTTCAAGCCATTTTTTTACCCGTAAATTTAATATACTAACCTATCATGGTCATCCATGGTGTAAAATTTATTATATGAAAAAACTATTTGCAGAATTTTTTGGTACGTATTGGCTTGTTTTTGGAGGTTGCGGAAGCGCCTTGTTTGCTGCCGGAATTCCTAATTTAGGTATCGGATTTGCTGGGGTTGCCCTGGCTTTTGGTTTGACTGTATTGACAATGGCTTATGCTGTGGGTCATATTTCGGGAGGACATTTTAACCCTGCCGTTTCTTTTGGACTCTGGGCAGGTGGAAGGTTTTCTGCTAAAGATTTGGTGCCTTATATTATTGCCCAATGTGTTGGTGCAGTAGCTGCTGCCGGAACGCTTTATCTTATCTGGACCGGAAAAGGAGGTAATGCAATTGATCCTATGAGTGCCGGAGCCTTTGCCAGCAACGGATACGGGGATTTTTCGCCTGAAAAATATTCCATGATGGCCTGCTTTATGGCGGAGTTTGTACTGACGATGTTCTTTTTGATTGTGATTTTGGGTGCTACTGATAAATTTGCCAACGGCAAGTTTGCCGGAGTTGCTATTGGTTTAGCCTTGACCTTAATCCATTTGGTGAGTATTCCAATTACGAATACTTCTGTAAATCCTGCACGTTCGTTATCTCAGGCGCTTTTTGTTGGAGGAACTCCACTGAGTCAGGTTTGGTTGTTTTGGGCTGCACCCATAGCGGGAGCTTTGGTTGGCGGATTGATTTACAAAAATCTTTTGCAACAGGATAGCGCCGAATAAGGCATTTGTTTTAAAATATAATTTCACTAAACGACAGGGAAACCTGTCGTTTTTTTGTTTGATAAAATAACTGTAGTGGTATATTAGCCCCGAAGGGAGCGATACCGAAGTATAGCGGACAGCGGGAGGGAACGTCCCGGAAACTTTATTGCCCTGCTCCTAAAATCTTCCTGCAATTTTTTTATTTTTGGAATATGAATTCATTATTCCCCAAAGAACAAATCACTTTTCAGGTTCCGGATGCGGAAATTGAATATTATCCTAATTTCTTTGATATTGATCGTGCCAATGAGCTTTTAAGTAAGCTGAAAACAGAAATTCCATGGCAACAGGACAGTATTACCGTTTATGGGAAATCGCATCTTCAACCCAGGCTGACTGCACTTTTTGGTAATGAAGGGAAGCCTTACAGTTATTCCGATATTGTCATGCAGCCTCACCCCTGGAATCCGTTGCTGATGTTTATTAAAAATGAAATTGAAGAGGTTTGTCCTGCAGGTTTTACAACGGTTTTACTTAATAATTACCGTGACGGACGGGACAGTAACGGCTGGCATGCAGATAACGAACGGGAGTTGGGCAGGAATCCTGTCATAGCTTCGGTTAGTTTTGGTGCAGAACGGAGTTTTCATTTACAGCATAATACGCTAAAAGAACAAAAGCTGAAAATCAATTTTGAGCATGGCAGTCTTTTGATTATGAAAGGCGCTACACAGCATTTCTGGAAGCATCAGATACCTAAAACGACCAGACCGGTTGGGCAGCGAATTAATCTCACGTTCCGTATAATCAAATAGGGATTTTAGTATATTTGATGTAAATACATAACTATGAATGAGATAATAAGTTATTTCGAACACATTCCTCCTTTGCACCGGTCTTTGATTCTTGCAGGCGGAATAGCTTTTTTCTGGATATTGGAAAGTGCTGTACCGTTTATACGGTTTGGTTACAACAAATGGCAGCATGCCGGAATCAACATATTCTTTACGTTGACGACAATTATTGTCAATTTTTGTCTGGCTTTTATTTTGCTGCGTACGGCTCAGTGGAGTGTAGATAATCATTTTGGATTGCTTAATTGGCTTCCGTCTTTAAACCCATGGCTTTTTGCATTAATCGGTTTATTATTACTGGATTTGATAGGTGCTTATTTACCACATTATGTTGAGCATAAAGTAAAACTTCTTTGGCGTTTTCATTTGATACACCATACGGATGCCTGGATTGATACTACTTCGGCTAACAGGCATCATCCGGGTGAAAGTGTTATCCGGTTTGTATTTACTACACTTGGGGTGCTGGTAGTTGGAAGTCCGATGTGGCTTGTTTTTTTATATCAGACGTTGTCTGTGGTAGCGACTCAATTCAATCATGCCAATATTGTGCTGCCTAAAAAACTTGATAATATTCTAAGCTGGTTTATCGTATCGCCGGATATGCATAAGGTTCATCATCATTATGTATTGCCTTACACTGATAGTAATTATGGCAATATATTTTCGGTTTGGGACCGACTTTTTGGAACTTTTACTACATTGGATCGGGATAAACTGGTGTATGGAGTTGATACTCACATGAAGCCTGAGGAGCACAACAGGCTTTCGAATTTACTGATGATTCCTTTCCAAAAGCGTCGTTCACCGAATACCTAGAAATTGAAAAAAAATATTGATGTGGTTAAACTAATTATTTTTTTTATTAATATTGAAATATAAATCAATAAAACAAGTATCTATTTTTTACAAAATGCTTTTACAGAAATGAAAAAAAGTAAGTTAACGGAACTTGACAGCGAACAGTTGGAAAGAGTTGTCAGTATGGCTCAGGAGGAAAGAAAACCTTTTGAAGTAATAAAAGAAGAATTCGGTATTTCAGAAAATGATGTAACTGAATTAATGCGTAAAAGATTGTCGAAAGACAATTTTGAACTCTGGAAGAAAAAGGCACAGGGAAGCAAACCTAAACCAAAGCCTATAATTGATGACTTCGATGATTTAGACAGTAAATACTACATTAAAAATAAATTTGACTAACCAATAAACTCCTGCATAGCAGGAGTTTATTATTTATACGCCGAATGTTATCAATACTTTTAGTTAATCATATCTAAAAATAAAGAGGAGCTCTGTAACTAATAGTTAATTTTGAGGTCTTACATTGTGATAAATGAATTTTGAAATGAAAAAATCTGTATTAAGTATTGCTTTGGTTGCCTTGTCTTTTTTTAACTATTCGGTACAGGCATCGACACTAAAACCAGTTTCCCAAAAAGAAGTAAATGTTACAATTGATTTAAATAAGGTTAAAGACGACAAGGTGATGGTCACCATTATACCTCCATCATTTAGTTCGAAAGAAGTCGTGTTCCACCTTCCGAAAACGGTTCCCGGAACTTATTCTGAGGACAATTATGGGAAGTATATAGATAACCTTAAGGCTTTTGACAAAAAAGGAAAAGAGCTGGTTACTTCTAAAACAGATTATAATTCATGGACGCTTCCCAATGCTAAATCAATAGCAAAAATTACCTATTGGGTCAACGATACTTATGATACCGAGAAAGGTAGAGGATATGGGATGAACAAAGGAAAGGAAGATATTTTCTCTCCGGCCGGAACCAATATTCTTGAAGCTAAGAATTTTATGCTGAACAATTATGCTTTTGTTGGTTTTTTTGAAGATAAAACGGCATTAACCGAAATGCCATACCATTTAACAATTCTGCATCCTGCCGGACTTTACGGTGCCACCTCATTAATTGATGAAGATAAAAGTGATTTTGTAGATGTTTTTCATGTAGACCGGTATTTCGAATTAACGGACAATCCGATTATGTATTCCAGACCCGATTTTGAGAAGTTTACGGTAGATGGAATGGAAGTCCTGTTCAGTGTTTATTCGCCATCCGGTGTTCATACTTCTAAAGCATTATTACCTTATCTTGAAAAAACTATGAGGGCTCAAAAGGCTTTTATGGGATCTATTAATACCAACAAAAGATATACTGTTTTATTATATCTTTCGAATATAAAGGAAAAGGATGCTATGGGATTTGGAGCTTTGGAGCACCACACATCAACAACGGTTGTATTCCCTGAAATGATGTCAGAAGAAGCTTTGGGCGAGCAGATAAAAGATGTAGTATCACACGAATTTTTTCATACCATAACGCCTCTAAGTATTCACTCTAAAGAAATCCAGTATTTTGATTACAGCAATCCTAAAATGTCAGAGCATTTATGGATGTATGAGGGTGTGACCGAATATTTTGCCAATTTATTTCAAATAAATCAGGGGCTGATTGATCCTGAAGAATTTTATGGAAGAATGGCGACTAAAATTGAAAATGCTTCGACTTTAAACGATACAATGTCATTTACCAAAATGAGTAAAAATGTTTTAGTGGAACCCTACAAGAGTCAGTACTTAAACGTTTACGAAAAAGGAGCTCTGATTGGAATGTGCATCGATATAATCATCCGTGAAAAAAGTAATGGAGAAAGAGGTATTTTGGATTTGATGAAAAAACTATCCAAAGAATATGGTGTTGATAAGCCATTTAATGATGACGAGCTTTTTTCCAAAGTAACACAACTTACCTATCCCGAAGTAGGCGAATTCCTAAAAACCTATGTAGCCGGAGGCAAACCTATTCCTTATGATGAGTATTTTGCCAAAATGGGAGTAACCAAATCAAAGGTGACACAGACAGAAAATGCTTTTCTTAAAGATGTTTCAACCCCTTACATTACCGTCAACGGAGTAACAAAAGAGATAATGATTATACCCGGAATCGATTTAAGCGATACGCTTATAAATCTTGGGCTTAAGGGTGGAGATGTGATTAAAGAAGTTAATGGGAAAGCCTATAACGTAGATAACCTTTTGGATTTATTGACCATGGCTCAATTATGGAAAAATGATGAGTTGATAAATCTTAAAATCAAAAGGGATGGAGCTGATAAGCTTCTGTCAGGGAAGCTCAAGCTGACTACCACAGAAGTTTCAGGTTATGAGCTTACCGATACATCCAAACAAAAACTAAATGATGCCTGGTTAAAAGGATAATTCAATTATGACCCATTTTAATCCTCAGTCTGTCGTACAGATTGAGGATTTTTTTTAGTACTATTGCAAAAAAAAATGCCATGCGTAAATCCGTTATCACCTTACTTTCAGTCTTAGTTTTAGTTTCCTGTGCCAAAAAAGAAGCATCTACAAAGAACTTTGTCCTCACAGGAAATATTGATGGACTGAAAAAAGGGACACTTTATATTCAAAGAATAAAAGATACAGTATTGATTCCCATTGATACTATAAAAATTAATGGTGATTCTCATTTTAAAAGCGAATTTGATTTACAATCACCCGAAATGCTTTATCTTTTCCTGGATAGGGGAGTTACTAATTCGGTAGATAATAACATCACATTTTTTGCCGAAAAAGGAAAAATGAATATTGAAACTTCTTTAGATTTCTTTACTGCTGATGCCAAAATCACAGGTTCTAAAAATCAAGCGTTATATGACGAATATAAAAAAGTAATGTCAAAGTTTATTGATCGGGATTTAGAAATGATTCAGAAGAAATTTGAAGCCTATAAAGCTAAAAACCAGGCTGAAGTTGACAAAATCGATGAAGAGCAAAAATCAAACGTGGTAAAAAAATACCTTTACACTACCAATTTTGCTGTAAATCATGCAGACTATGAAGTAGCACCTTACGTTGCATTAGCTGAGATTTATGACATTAACCTTAAATATCTGGACACCATTCAGAAGTCAATGACTCCTAAAGTGGCGAAGTCATTGTATGGTAAAAAGTTAAACGAATTTATCACGCAAAGGAAAAAAGAGGGAAAATAGAGTATTTTTGTTTGTTTTAATCAGCAAATGAAAGACATTCTCCTCATAACGCCTCCTTTTACCCAGCTTAATAC
>CAMFLD010000086.1 GCA_945957245.1 uncultured Flavobacterium sp.
TTACTTTGGTAGTTGTCCTGTTTATTTTGGCATAAAGCTTATGCAGTTTTGCATAAGCTTTGTTTACTTTGGCAGTTGTCCTGTTTATTTTAGCAGAAAGCTTATGCAAAACTGCATAAGCTTTGTTTTATTTTCTTTTATAGGGTTATATTTTTTTGAATCTTATTTTTGAAATTGCTTTGTATTGCGCCGAGTTTGAATCAAGGATTGCAAACAGATAATCTTTGGCCTTGTTGAAAGTATCTACAAGATTATTTTCAGAAAGGTATACTGTATTGTTTCTTATTGCACGGGCATTATTTAATGGGATAAATGTATTGGCTACCTGTTGTGTTGCCTGCAACATCCGGAGTCTTTCTGCCTGAAGTGTAGTTACTTTATATTCTGTTTCATTTGGATTGTAATTAGGGGTGTTTTGAAGTAATGAGATTAGCATATCCATATTATTGGTACGCTGGTCATAACTCATCTGTGAGGTTGAGTATTGTTTTTTTTCTTCGGTAGCATCTGTTGTTTGAGAATGGTTTACTTTACGTATTCCTTTCAACTTTCGGGCAATGGTCATGAAATCCTCCAGTTGTATATTTGTTATTCCTTCCGTGGCTTTATAAACTTTACGCAGTTTTGTTATTTTTTTACTGATTGGGGCAAATATGATTTCCCTGTTATCAACAGCTACAGAATAAGGAGCAACTAAATTGTTAACTGTTGCCTGTTGAGAAAATGAATCAGTGTAAATAGTTTGAAGGTTTGCTAAAAGTAGTTTTGGATTGTTGGGATTGTAAACGTCACCTAATTCGATGATATGGGTATTTAATAGGTTTGCATTTGCGATGTTTTTTGCATGTCCTTTTTCTGATGTTGAAGCCATGTTATTTTTAGAATTTATAATTTGAATTTTTTAGTAATGAAAGTATAAAGCCAATACCCATTTCAAAACTTTGGCATGTATTATTTAGAAACCAACTGAATTGAGATTTAAGGGATTGATGTTATTTATAATTAAAAGGAGTTGTTTTAGAAATTAAAACAACTCCTTTTTTTATTTATTAATGTTTAATGGTACTTGTAGCTGGGTTTGTAATAATGCAATTTCTACAAACTTTTGGTCTGTAAATGAATGTAATATACTTCGTTACCCCGGCAGCAAATGTTTGAGTGGTCTCATAATCTCCTGTTGTTGCATTGAGTGTCATCAATACCTCTGATTGATTTGCATTGATTGCAAAATCCGGATTATCATTAATAACCATATAGAGGCTATTTGGATTGGTGCTAACCGGGATGGCAGGTAATTTTGTTGCACTTGTTGTACTGGCACTACCCGGAACGGTAATTAAAACAGAAGGATTGGTCCCCGTTGTTGTAATTTTCCATTGCCTTGAAATCCTTTTGGCACAACTGTTTGTATATGTATACAACACTGGCTGATGTACTACAGGAGTTGTCGAAGAAGTTATCCATCCGTTTGTATTTACATCTCCATTATCATCTCCAATAGCGATATACGTTTGGTTGTTAGCCCATACCGTTTTATCCTGGCTGTTTTCTGCATTAATGGCACCGTCAACACTAATCTTTAACATGCTTCCGGTTAAGGCTGATGTAGACTGGTTCTGATAAAAGCAACCTGCAATGTCATTTCCGACACCAAAAACCCTATTACCATAACTGGAAATATCGTAAATTGTTGTAGTGGCTGCATTTGTACCGTCATAGTTTGGCGTAAAGTAATTATGCGCAAGGGTTTGACCATATTTAAGTGCTAAATAGGAGTTTGTAATCTGTGTTTCTACAACAGATAAACTCCGATTATAAGTTATTCCTTCGGCCAATCCTTTATTATAAACACCAGCTACTCCCGGAGTTATTGATCCAAATCTCAAGTTGTAATCACTTGCTGAAGGCAAATCTGCAGCAGTTAATGTGGCGCTTGTTCCCATTACACCATTGTTCCAGGAAGTATGGTTTTTTGTTGCTGAAGTGCTTCCGGGCGAAGTATTTGCCACAAGTATATTTGGAGTACCATTTGAAGAGGCAGGATATACGTTAGTAGCATCATTAAAATAAGCATTGTTGCCAGCTAAACCAGTTCTCCTGAAAGGGCTTGAAGCTCTTCCGAATCCCATGATGTCTCTAGTTGAATCATTACCTACTGCGAATGTAGTTCCAGCATTTACAGCATAAACAGAAGTTTGTGTTAATGCAAGTTTTTCAAAATAGGTTGTTCCTGTTAGAGGTAGGTATCGGTTATAGTTAAATAATGTAGCAGACCCTGCCGTAACATTGACAGATGTACTGGAAGGCGCATAGGATAAGGTATAACCGTTTGGAGAGTCATCAGTAATACTAATTACAGCACCAATTCCCTTGTTATTTAGTTTATACCAACTGGTAAGACCATCAGTAATACCACCGGGAGCCAAACACATGATGCCTGTTGCAAAAGTGTAATAGTTTCCATCTGCAAAATCATAAGTAATACTCCATTTAGTAGCATTTGGCAATACATCTGGTAACATCTCCTTGACAGCTATAGGATTTTTAAAATTAGCTGTTGTAGAAACAATCAGATATACAGAAGAACTTGTTGTAGCACCCGCTGGTAATTTAGCTGTTGACAGACTACCATTACCAGTTACTTCCAGATAAACAGAACCAACAGTTCCAGTTTCCTTAACCCTCCAAGTACGTGTCAAACGAACTAAGTTACCAAATGTTGCATCAGTAATTTTGTCCACACCCGTCCAAACCAGGGCTTTGTTGTCATCACCAAATACCTCGAAGGATTTGTTAACTGTAAATGAAGCAGTATTGGCTTGATTGTTAGCAGCCAAACCATTGACTGGGTCATTGGATATCTTCACCATCATGCCTGTTTCTGAACTTCTGGATTGTTTTTGTTCGAAAGCTGAGCAGTCATCCCTTCCGATACCGGTAATCCTGTTCCAGTGGGTTACATAGTTAAACGTTTGTGTGGTACCGTCGCTGGCAACATATGCCCCGCCCATAGCTGTTTTATCCAATGTGAAACCATATTTGGTTGCAGCATATGAGTGTATCCTCCTCATTTCGGGAGTCGTTACAGCTCCTAAATCGGTACCGAATATGGTAAATTCACCCAAAATAAAGTTAGCCGCACTACCTGTTCCGTCCAGCCTGTTACTTCCTATCCTAAATTGACCACTAACGTTGTTAGTATCATTATTACCGGTATTACCCGTACCTACTGTTGCCAGATTACTGTACAACCTCCAACTGCCTCCAACAGTATTGGCATACGTATAAATTTCAGGAGTAGTTAATGTAGGTATTCTGAATAGGGGAGCAGTATTATCATTACTCCAAAAGGCTTGAGGACGTTCTAAAGCTGTTTTCCTATAACTGGCACCCAAAGGCCCATCGTGGTACCAAAAAACGTTTTGATTTCCTCCAGTATTAACTACAGCGCCACTTAGCATGCTGGTCATTTGAGTAGTTGTTCTATAATCCGTGGTATTAATGTTACCGGATGAGGCTAAAACATCATCTACCCCATCAAATAAAATACCGGCATTATAGTTAAAGCTACCCGGCTGGTAGGTTGGGTTGTACGCTGAATTCACCTCTTCCACATCTGCAAAAGTCGCATAGGCCTTGAGGTTGTTGATACTTTTTACAGGGTCTCCTGCATTAACCGCTCTTGTAGTTTGAGCTACATCTGTATATATATCATAGTCTGAGTTGAACCATGTAGTTAAGCCAGCAGTTACCCCACCAGGCCCTGCCGGTATATACCCCATGGTAAAATACTGCCCATTGGTAAATGTGATATTATTAAAATATACTACTCCTTGCGAATATGTGTTGTATTTATAAACCGTAGCGTTAGTAAAATCAGTAGTATTACTCACTAACAATACGGGTCTATATAGTGAGGCGTTGATGATAACCAATCCTTTTTTACCTAAAGAAACTGTCACTGCCCCCGGATTGTTAACGGTTTGTACCTGCCAGATACGATCAAAATGGGTATAACAACTGGCTAAGCTGGCGGGAATATCTGAGTAGTTTGATAAAAAGGTTACTGAACCATTATTGTTGCTAAATGTTAAAAATGATTTATTGTTAGCAAAAGTATTGACATTTGTTAAATTACTACTGCTGATTCCCCCAATACCTACACCCACGATATCTGATCCATCCGTACTGGTACTTTGTTTTTGGTTTAAGTTTCCACAATCGTCTCTACCAATCCCTGTTATATCATATTTATAAGTGGTATTTAATGAAGCATTCCAGATAATAGTGCCATCACTTGCTATATAATTAGTTGGGGTGGTTTGATCTAAGGTGATACCCCATTTTATGGCTAAATAAGAGTTTACTTTTTGGCGTTCAATAGTTGATAACTGCCATGGATAATAGAGTATTTCATTAATATTACCATTCCAGCCATTTGCGATTTGTCCGTCTGGTGTATTTCCTAAAGTAAGGTTTTTATTATCATTCATGTAAACAGGCCAGTTGGCTTGTGCTGCACTACCTCTGAGTAACAAATCTCCATAACCGAATGCTCCTGAACCTCCAAGATAATCGTATTGCAATACATGTGCTACAGCTGATGAGCCTGAGTAATAGGCAGCTCCCAAACTATAACCTGAAAATCCATTTACACCTCCCCAGACCGCTAGTTGTTCAGCGTTTGTTTTACCAACTGCAAAACCATTAAAGGTAGCATTGTCAACTCCATATCCAGTAAGGATTTCATTACCACCAGTAGCTCCTATTGAAGCTACACCAACTACCGATCGATTTTGAGAACCATAAGGGAACCCTGAAAGATAAGTAGCTGTATTACTCCATTTATTGTCAATGGAATAAACACTCGGATTGAAATTTTGAAGATAAGTAGCATTCGTTGAATAATAGTTTCCTGTACCCGTTGCCTGATTGGTAAGATGATTATTATTACCACTTAGGTCATTCCAGGTACTTACCGTATTTCCGTCAGCAATAGTACTTGCCAGCAGTGCATCATCAGATGCAAACCAAGCGGAAAGACCAGTTGGAGCTGTGTAAAAATTAGCATCAGGAATTGCAGAAAATGAACTTCCTGAACCATTATTCCATTGTAAATCAAAATTTTGACCTCCTGAAATTTCTCTTCCCCTAATGATGATATCATGATAACCCGCCGCTAAATTTACATTTCCTGTAGTAAAAGTTCCAGTAGATGCTTGGTCTATAAGCATTACCCCATCAATGATTAAAGCAAATTCATCATCTGTGGCATTGGCTCTAAACTGATAATTTGCTGATCCGGAAACATTTAAAATACCGGTTAATTCTACTGCATAATTATCACTGATTTTTTGGATAGGGAATGCATGGAACGAAGTTGCATTGTTGTAATAACCGGTTCCTAATAAAGTAGGACTGTAAGCTCCAAATCCAGTCGCAATGGAACCCGCAGTTCCATTAGTAGAATAAAGTTTATAAGCCAAGCCATTTACATTATTAGTTGTGGTACCACTTACTGTTGTTATGGATATTCCTGTAGGTTTACTTATCCCTGCAGGATAGGCTAACGTATAGCATAATGTGAAGACAACTCCATCCGGTAAGGATATATTGTTAAAAGTAGCTACCCCTCCGTTTATAGCTGTAGGAGTTATCAATGTTGTAGTGCCCGTAGTAAAAGTATTATCACCCGCGCTGTTTATGGCTAATTTCACATTGGTCCAATTGCTTTGTACAATATTATTGTTATCTCCAATGGTTAATTGTAAAGTATTGGTAACATTGTTTGTGTTTTTTACTTTCCAGTTGCGAATATAGCGGTAGGCATTACAGCTGGCAGTACTATAACCTGTTGGAATATTGCTGTTAGTCCCCGACAATGCTCCACCATCGTTTGCAATCATTAAAAATTGCTTGTTTGTACTAAAACTACCTGTATTATAGGCGTTGTTTGCAGCTATAGCTGTCAATCCCACAGCCACGTTATCCGTACTATCACCTAATTTAGATTGTTTTTGCATTAGGCCAGAGCAATCGTCCCTACCAATACCGAACATTCCATATTTGTAGGTGGCATTACCAAGCCAAGGTTTAGTTATTCCATCGCTTGCCAGATAATCGGAAGCAGTAGTACCACTACCGTTTGCCAAAGGGGTACTGTACTTTATTGCCAGATAGGTATTTACTCTTGTAAGCTCAGCAGCAGATAAATCCCATGGATAATAAATAACTTCATTCATAGTACCATTCCACCCGTTGCTGCCAAAAGATGGGGCGGTACCCATAAATAATTCTCCTTGTGTAGCGTTAAGAGTCGTGAACCATGTTTTAGTTGCGGTACCATTTAATGCATTATTAAGATAGAGTGTTGCATTATTGGTTGTTGCAATATTATTGTTTTTATAAATCCCTCCCATTAATTGCGTAGAAGCTGTTGCAGTAAAGGCTACGGGAGAACCATTAAGGGCCGTGTTATAGCCATACAAGAGTAAAGAACCACTACCTGAAGCCTTACCAATACCAAACATATCGTCATTAATCGCTGAACCATAACCAGAAAGCAATCGCATAGTCGCTTCATTGGTGGCAGAGCCTATTCCGACAATGGTTTTAGCCTGTTTTCCGTAAGCAAACCCTTGTAAATAATTACCAATTTTAAACCAGCCACTACCCCCAACACTAATGGAAGGATTGTAATTAATGATATATGTGTTATCGGTTTTAAAATAAACAGGACTTCCACTATTATAAGTAGCATCATTACCATTACCACTTTGGTCTATCCAGGTTTTACCAACTAGTGAAACACCATCACTTAATGCACTGAAGTTACTGTCATCTGTTTTATACCACGCAGAAGGACCTGTTGGAGATACAAAGAAATTAGTGTCTGGTATAGCTACGAAAGCGCCTCCCGAACCACTATTCCATGTTAGGTTAAACGTTTGTGCTCCTGATAATTCTCTTCCCCGAATAATAATATCGTGGTAACCTGTACTTAAATTAATATTGGCTGAAGTTATTGTACCAGCAGAGGCTTGATTCAAAATGACCGCACCATCTATAATAAGCGCCAATTGATCATCGGCAGTTCCTCTAAATTGGTAGGTTGCAGAACCTGTTGCCACAAATAGCTTTCCGGTAAGCTCCACTCCATAATAATCAGAAATTCTATCAATAACAAAATTATCAAAATTGTTGGCATTATGATAATATCCTGATCCCAATAAAGTTGGATTGTATGCGCCAAAACCTGTAGAAATACCTGTACCAGCGGTTGTATTGGTTGAATATAACTTATAGGCTAATCCATTTATATTATTGGTAGTAGTTCCACTTGGTGTAGTAATAGAAATTCCGGCAGTTGGTTTAT
Source organism: uncultured Flavobacterium sp. (assembly GCA_945957245.1). GTDB lineage: Bacteria > Bacteroidota > Bacteroidia > Flavobacteriales > Flavobacteriaceae > Flavobacterium. The sequence goes on from CAMFLD010000086.1 coordinate 7,376, forward strand.
ATACACCTCCCGGGCTGGTAACGGTCCAACCAAAAGTAAAAACAGCTCCATTAGGAATGGATACATTATTAAAGGTAGCAACGCCGTTTACAACAGAAGTAGCAGGAAAAGCAGTTACTGAACCTGTGGTAAAATCTCCATCTCCATCTGTATCAAGTAACAAATTTATACCTGAAGCACTGCCTGGAAAGATAAACGAGGCAGCACTTCCTGCTACTATTGTAATTGCTCCCGGTGCACCCGTTACCTGTGCTTTCCATTCCCTACCTAATCGGTTCACAGTACATCCTGCTACTGAGGCAAAACTTGTTGGAATTTCATTAGTCTGGGATGCTAAAGCTCCATTGTTGTCTCCTAATAATAAATAATCGCCATCAGATAAAGTGCCCGTATTGGCTAAATTGGTTGTGGCGACATCTCCTTTAGAGGTTATCAAAAAATCGTAACCTGTTGTTGAGGACATCTGAGACTGACTTTGTTTTTGGCTTAACCCTTCTGCAGCCAGTTCCTGCCCAATACCAAATATACGGTTAGCATAACCTGCATTGGCTGTTTGACTAAATACTACGGCACCCGATGTGTTTAAATAATCGTGAGGTAAACTAATTCCATATTTTATTGCTAAATAAGAATTTACTTGTTGCGTTTGTGCTAAGCTTAATGCAAAAGGATAGTAAATAGCCTCAGGAAGATTTGTAGTGTTCATGTTCGAAATAACAAGGCCCTGATCCTCGGCATCTGCATTTGATGTAGCATTGGTTGGACCTGTAGAAGTACCATTAATGCTTATAGTAGCCGGATTTGTAGTACTTGAAGCACTCCCCCCTGTTATCTGTCCCATAATACCGCTCAATAATTTTGGTTCATTAGCAGTATAAGTAGATACTCCTGTTGTGCCACTACCAACAAAGTCAAATTTTGAGGTCGTTCCATCAATTTTACTAAACCCAACACGTTGACCAGCAGCATTATCTCCATGGAAGAACATCCAAATTACTGCCTGCCCTACATTGGAAGTATAATCATTTACCAAAAACATGGTTTTGGTAGCACCACGATAACTTAGAGCTTTTTGGCTTGTTGCAGCAAAACTATCCCCCCCAGAAAAACGAACCCCCGGATTAAAATTGACCTGAGAAATATCATCTCTTTTTGTTGCATAATTGGTGCCATTATATGGCATATCATTAAAACCTAAATAATCGGGAGCTTTGTTTATAAAGCTGTTTACTTTATCAATCCCTGCACCTCCATAATTGGGTGTAGAATTGATGTCTGAAGCCTTATACCAAGCTGTCAATTTAGAATTATCGTTGCGGACAAAACGGCCGTCAACATCAGTGGGCGAGGTGATGCCACTTCCTGCCGGTGTAGCAGTAAACTGTAAGGTGGCTGATTGCGCACCTCCCAATTCATAGTGTTTAACCTTTATGGTATGATCTCCAGCGGTTAAATTAACAGTTACGACAGAACCAGCAGCATAAGTAGCACTTATTTTAATTACACCGTCTATATATAATGAGACAGCATCATCTCCCGTGAGGCTGAAGGTATAATTACCTGATGTGGTAATTTCTAGGGTACCTGTATATTCCATACCGTAATTATCAGCATCAATCTGTACAAATTCAGTACCTGTAATTTTGTTACTGTAACCCGTAAGTCCTGGTGTACTGTTACTTGATCCGGAACCAAATTGACTCACATTAGAAAAAGTACCATTA
>CAMFLD010000087.1 GCA_945957245.1 uncultured Flavobacterium sp.
GTGTCTTTATCGATACGGTGTACCAGTCCGGGACGGTCACTGGAATTTTTCGGAAGGTTTTCAAAATGATAGGCTAATGCATTAACCAATGTTCCTGTATAATTTCCGTGTCCGGGATGTACTACCAGTCCGGGTGGTTTATTAATCACCAATAATGAATCGTCTTCATAAACAATATCCAGCGGTATATTTTCCGGAAGCACAATGTTTTCAAATGGTGGATGGGAAAGCATTACACGGACTACATCAAAAGGTTTGACCCTGTAATTTGATTTTACCGGAATATCGTTTACCCAGATATTGCCCTCTTCAGCCGCTTTCTGAATCTTGTTGCGTGTAGCATTTGCAATAAGCTGCATAAGGAATTTATCAACACGCAATATAGATTGGCCTTTGTCGGCAACAAATCGGTGATGTTCAAAAAATTCCTCTTCTTCTAATTCGGGGGTGTTGTCCTGATTATTCTCCATTTACAGGTGGCATTTTGGTTGTATCTACGGCTGTAGAATCAACTTCGGTAGCATCAAAGGTTACTTTACCGTCTCCCAGTACTAAATCAATTTTGGATGATTTCAATACTTTATCTCCGGCTTTTAGTTTCTTACCATTCATCCTCATTTCGAGAACCATGTCTTTTCCTAAATAGGGTTTGTAAGTGATAGTACCTTCCTGAAGTCCCACGGCTTCTAATGTAGGAACAGCCTGGCGGTAGGTTTTTTCAATTAGGTCCGGTAAAGAAACCATGGTATAGGTTGAAGCATTAATTTTTAAGTAAATCTTACGCCCTTCTTTAACTTTCGAACCGGCCTTTGGCTCCTGCTCTACTACAGTCAGTTTTGGAAAATCAGGCCTAAAGTCAACCGTATCCAAAATGATATAATCTAAATCCAAAGCTGCCAGTTTTTCCTCTGCCTGTTCAGCGGAAAGCTTACTCAAATCGGGCACAGCTATTTCCTGTCCGTGATGCGTTGTAAAAGTTATCCAATGGAAAAATAAAAACGCAATGACTGCGACAATAGCAAAAGCAGCAAGTAGCTGAGCAAAGAAAACCCGGCTGGTTAAATAGGCACGTAAACTCATAGAGAAAAAATAATTTGCACAAAGATATAAAAAGAAACGCTCCGTAATTTAGATTTTTAGAAAAGCACTTAGGTACTTTGAAGAGGCTATCTTTGAAGAATTTGCAAACCATTTAGCTTTGCAGAGCCCAACTAAACAAAAAAATGATAATTTTGTATCAACAAAAACTAGCCTAAATGAATGTAGCAGTAGTAATGGGTGGGTATTCAGATGAATCTGTAATATCATTACGAAGTGGTCAACTAATCCTAAATCATCTTGACAAATCAAAATACCGGTCTTTTGAGGTTCACATCCTCAAAGAGGGTTGGTATTGCTTAATCGATTCTGAAAAATATCCAATCAACAAAGCCGATTTTACTGTTACTAAAGGTAACGAGACGATAAAATTTGATGTTGCTGTAAATACCATCCACGGGACTCCGGGGGAAGACGGTCACATGCAGGCTTACTGGGAGCTTATTGAGCTGCCCTATACAGGTTGCAGCTTTTATCAATCGAGCCTTACTTTTAATAAAAGAGATACCCTTTCGGTATTATCTAAATTCAATATTCCAAAAGCTAAATCAATTTACCTTTCTAAAGGTGATGCAATTGACGGGAATAAAATCAGGGAAGAATTGGGACTGCCATTTTTTGTAAAGCCCAACCAATCAGGAAGCAGTCTTGGAGTGTCTATGGTGAGCAGCCTTGACGATTTACCAAAAGCATTGGATTTTGCCTTTGCAGAAGACAATGACATTCTTATTGAATCATACCTTAACGGAACCGAAGTTTCTGTTGGAGTAATCAACTACAATGGAGAAACTAAAGTTTTGGGAATTACCGAAATCCTCTCTCAAAATGAGTTTTTTGATTACGAAGCCAAATATCTCGGTAAATCAGAAGAAATCACTCCGGCCCGTATATCTAAGGAATTAGAGGAACTGGTTAAGGAAACAGCCAAAAAAGTATACCAATCTCTTGGTATGACAGGTTTTTCACGTACGGATTTCATTATCATGAATGATATTCCGCATTTTATCGAAATCAATACCAATCCGGGACTATCCCCACAAAGCATCTTTCCGCAGCAGGCAGCTTATGCCAAAATGCCTTTTGGTGAATTATTGGATAATGAAATTAAACTGGCATTCCAACGAAAATTAATCTGGAAGAAATAAATCATGCTTTTTTGGCGTATCAAATCAAAAACCCTACGAAAAGGTGAAATGTCAGACATCCCTTGTGAGCATTGTGGTTCGGATGACGCCTATATGGAATATACTTTTTCCCAAAAGTACTTCCAGCTTTATTTTATCCCGCTATTCCCTTTACGGAAAAAAACAACTGTCTATTGTGATGATTGTTGTGAGGAATATTATAATGATGAGATTCCTAAAGCTGCTGTCAAAAAACTAAATCATATCAAAGACCGCTACCCTATTCGGACGCCTTTATGGATGTTTACGGGGACTTTTGTACTGGTAGCCTTTTTTACATTGGCTTTTTGGCAATCGAACAGAACCCATACGATTGAGGGTGATTATATCAAAAATCCCATAAAAGGCGATGTTTATTACATTGAATCAAAACCTACTCCGACTACCACTCAATATACCACATTACGAATTGACAAAGTAGATAAAGATAATGTATATGTAACCTTCAATGATACTTCAACAACAAAATACACCAAGGTTTTTGGAATTCTGCAGGAACGTTATTATACTACCAAAAAAGGAGTTTACAGTCGTAAAAAGATTCAGGAATTATACCAAAAAGACAGCATTATTTCGATAACACGGAAATAATTTCCTTGCCAAAATGAAAATAGTAGTATTGAGAATAATTAAATTCTTAAATTAGCCTAAGAGTATTAAGGCATTTTCAATCTCAATAAAAAGAAACTAATGAGAAAAGCAGTATTTCCCGGTTCTTTTGACCCTATAACCCTAGGGCACTATGATATTATCAAAAGAGGCATATCGCTGTTTGATGAAGTGATTGTAGCTATTGGTATCAATGCCGACAAAAAATACATGTTTTCGCTCGAAGAACGTAAAAGGTTCATCGAGGAAGCTTTTAAAGACGAACCCAAGGTTTCTGTAATTACTTATGAAGGACTCACAATAGATTTGTGCCGCAAACTAAATGCCGAATTCATTCTGCGCGGACTTCGCAATCCTGCCGACTTCGAATTTGAAAAAGCCATCGCCCATACCAACAGGAGGTTGTCTAAAATTGAAACCGTTTTTCTTTTGACCGCTTCTAAAACTTCCTATATCAGTTCGAGTATTGTCCGTGATGTTATCCGTAACAATGGTGATTATACCGTATTGGTTCCTGAAAGTGTGGTAGTGAAGAAATAAAATATCAAGGCTATTTCTTTACTTTCTTTAATGCATCCAGGTATTTTTTTCTGACTCCGTTTTCCGTTTCAGCTTCTGAAAGAGCTTCTATAATGGGGAGTAACGTTTCATTATATTCAGTCTTTAATTTCAGAATTTCTCCCAATGCGAAAGCAGTTGCCCAGCGTACTACCGTCCCATCAAACTTAGTATTAACTAACAGGCTTTTTATAGCCAAATCGAGTTGATTAGGAAATAGATGCGCTATATTACCAATTACCTTGGCACTCTCCCATTTCACCCTCGGTGCATCAAACGATAACATCTGAATGACAAACCTCAGAACGTTTTCGTCAGCTATTTTAGGGTTTTGCTTTGAGGCATATTCGATAGCTTCAATACAGGTTGCCTTTTCCGGAGCTTTCGCTTTTTCTGCGTAAGCCATTAACTCATCTATTGGCATAGAACCGTCTGATAGCCATTGGCTGATTATTTCTGTTTTCTCTTTAGCTTTTTTGGTTTTATCCTTTAATAAAAGTTCGATTGTCATTATATGCTGGTGGCTATCAATATTAAACATTCACTCCGAAAATATAACCAACCAGAGCCGATAATATCATTGCAATAGAACCCCAAATTGTAATTCTGATAATAGCTTTCGTAATACTCGAACCTCCAGTTTTAGCTGACATTGCGCCTAAAATCATCAGAAAGATTAAAGTAAATCCATAAAGCCAGTATTCCATTTGCTTAACCGGAGCAAAAAGGGTAACCAAAAGCGGTAATATCCCTCCTACCGTAAAAGAAGCTCCAGAAGCCATTGCAGCCTGCAATGGATTAGCCTGACTGATTTCGTTAATTCCAAGTTCATCACGAACATGTGCCGCTAAGGCATCAACTGCTGTAAGCTCCTTTGCTACCTGTAATGCTGTTTCTTTTTTCAGTCCCCGTCTTTCATAAATTTGTGCCAAGATCTGAAGTTCCTGTTCCGGCATTTCTGCTAATTCCTTAATTTCCCTTTCAATATCAGCCTTTTCAATATCGGTTTGTGAACTTACTGAAACATATTCTCCTGATGCCATTGACAAAGCTCCTGCTACCAATCCGGCTACGGTAGCCAGAATAATGGGCTCTCTGGTATGACTTGCAGCGGCAATACCAATTGCAAGACTTGAAACGGAAATAATACCATCATTGGCACCCAACACCGCAGCACGCAGCCAGTTGCTTCTGTGGATGTAATGGCTTTCTAAATAATTGTCTATTGTCAGCATAAATTGACTATCTTTTTATCTTTATAAAGATAGCTCTTTTTAAGGGGAAAATAGTATTGAAAAATCTATTATTAAAATGCTAACAGCGTTTTTGTCTTTTAAAACAGTTTAATTTAACAAAATCAAACTTAGATTTTATTTAAAGATGTTCATTTGCTCATCGTAGATGGGACTTTGAACGCCAAGAAAATTTAAGACACTATGAAAGACGACGTTTTGCGACAGCATTTTATTGGCTTTAAGCTGTTTATTCTCATCTGATACCCAAACGATAAAAGGAATGTCATATTGCTCTTTAGGAGCTATACTTATAGGCAATCCATGCATATAAAGATTGTTCTCTCCCAAAGACTCTCCGTGATCCGATACAAAAATCATCGCACTCTTATATTCTTTCAGTTGTTTTAAATCTTCAATTATTTGAGAAAGGATATAATCGGTGTAAACAATCGTATTGTCATAAGCATTAATAAGTTCCGTTTGCGAACATTTGGCCAACTCAACACTATTGCAAACCGGTTTGAATGTTTCAAATTGAGACGGGTATTTTTGGCTATAAGTAGGTCCATGGCTTGTACTGGTGTGAAGTACAATCAGTATCTTATTTTTTTTACTGGATTGTATACGTTCTTTAAGTCCGGATAAAAGGAGTTCATCATAGTCGCATCGGTCATTTTTGCAATTGGCTTTTAAGGCTTCTTTATTTTCATAATCCTTAATATGAACCGGAGGTTCTCCCCAATTTGTAGTTCTCCAGACTACATCTACATTATTGCGGTATAAGTAATTAGGCAGAATCTCTGATAGGTCATCCGTATCTTTATATTCCAAAATACTTTTCACCCCAGCCGTAGTGTAGGTAGCTGACGAAGTAGCATTAAAATGAGTTACATTTGGAATTTTGGAAAGCAGCGGATTCGTATTCTTATTATATCCGTACAGTGAGAAATTTTGGCTTCTTGCCGATTCTCCAATGACTAAAACCACTACCGATTTTGTACTATCTTTTATCGTAGCATTAGGCAACAAAATCTCCTTTTGATTTTTTTGATGTTGGTGAACATAAAAAAGCGAAAGATTTACCGAATACGACCAAGGCATTGCCAATCCACCCAGGGTTTTAGAGTTTTTATCAATCCACAGCCAGTTACTGGCATTGGCAAATACTAATGTAAGGACAAACAAAAGGGTGAGTGAAATGGTTACCAGAAACTGTTTCAGCGGCACTTTTACTATTTTAGCCTTAATGATATAAATAGCTGGGACAACGCCTAAGAACAGGATATAAATAACTAATTTAAAAGAAAAAAAACTGCTTGCCTCTTCATATTTGGTATTGAGTACATTGCCTATCATACTTTCATCAATAATCACACTGTAAGTGTTCACAAAGTAAACTGCAAGGGCATTGAGTATGAAAAACAATGATAATAAAAATTTCCCAACGTACTTAGACAGGGAAAAAAACAAATAAAACACAAATGCGTTCAAAACCAGCATTAACACCATCAGACTGACAACAAGAAAGATGCCGTTTAAGCTTTTATAATCAATGTTGTGAAAAACAAAGGAGTAAAATGGGAAGTGAAAAAATAAAAAATTAAGGAAACTCATCAGCAACGCAAAATGAGTTAATTTCAAATTACCTTTTAGCATAAACCATACTTATTTTGTATAAAGAAAAAACTAAAGCCATTAATGATAAATAAAATACGATTAAATTTTCATTAACTATTTTGGTTACTAAAATAATACTAAAAACAGTAAACAGGAGTATAAAAACCGGATAGTATTTTTCATTGCTAATCCATGCCCATATTTTATACTTCCTACTGATAAAAATCCCTATAAGCCCGGAGCAATAACCCGTGATGCAACCAAAAATTACATCTAAAGGATGATGCGCCCCTACTCCTACTCTTGTAGAAGCAATAAGCAAGCCAATTACAATTAAGGAAAAGACCCATAAAATTCTGTTGGTCAACCTTTGTGGCATAAAGGCATACATCAAAATAGTAATGGTGGTAAAAATACTTATGGAATGTCCCGATGGCAAACTGCTGAATCCCGGCAATACTTTTCCTACGACAGCTATATTATCCCTGCCAAAGGCTTCAGCAGGTCTTGGAATATGGAAAAAATCTTTGAACAAACGTGAAAATATTCCCGAAACAATCCATGCCGATATTATGCATTCCCAAATTTTGGGCGATTTTATCATGAAAATACTCAATAACGATAGTAAAACCAAACAGTCCCCAAGCTGGGTAATGTTATATACCAAAGTAGGATATTTTGAAAATTTTGAATTAATGAAATAAAAATAATCCTTTTGAATCAGTACATAACCTTCTTTGGATAAGGCATCATGACTGTAAAGAAATAAAATCAATAAAACCAATAAGAGGATAGGGATAAAAAATAAGGAAGCTTTTAATTTTGAAAAATTGGCAATAACTTTATCGTTCATAAAACTAGTTAGGGTTAGAATTTATTTCTTTGGCTTATATAACATTTAACTTTAAAAATAACCTATCTAGTTTACCCAAAAGATTTTCTGTACAAAATGTTCCATAATGTATATTGATCTTATTTTAATAAGAATCCCTGCAATATTAGGAAAATTAAAATTAAGACCCATAACTATTTCAGCATCTCCTCTTCTTCAAAAAGAAGTTTGATATTTTCGAAAGAATTCTTCAGAGCTTCCTTCACTTCCTCCGGTTTAAGCCAAACCGCCTTTTCAATACCTTCATTTTCCTGTGGCATCGGTACGCCTACAAAATCGGAATGCATTTCAAACCAATGTGTTATCTTAAGTTTGTATTTACCGTTCCGTTTAAATACATGATAGGTTTTTTGGAGTTTCCGGGTAATGGAAAGCCTTCCTACACCTGTCTCCTCCTCTACTTCGCGCATGGCCGTTTCTTCAATTTCCTCACCCTTTTCAATACCGCCTTTTGGCAAATCCCATTTCCCATTCCTGAAAATGAAAAGCACTTCGCCTTTTTTGTTGTAAACCAATCCGCCGCCGGCTTTGCAAACGGGAATCTTTTCCTTGAGTTTTTTCAGTATTGCTTTTTCATCCGGATAGTATAAAGAAGCTTTCTTGATTTTGTTCTGGAACATTTTGATGATGAGTTGTTCTATATCAATGCTTTCCAGCAAAAACAGTTGAAAATCCGTCTCTTTCGAGATTTCATTAGTCAAAAAAAGTGGTTTATCGTTGACAAAAACTTTATACATTTGTAACTATGATTTTTAATAAAGACACAGCCGAAAAAACAGCCGAATTGCTTTTACAAATAAATGCAATTAAATTGAATCCAAAAAATCCTTTTACATGGGCATCAGGATGGAATTCTCCAATATACTGTGACAACCGCCTAATTCTTTCATTTCCAGCGATAAGAAATTATGTAAGGGAAGAATTTTCAAAACATATTGAAAAAGAATTTGGCAAACCCGATGTCATTGCCGGAGTAGCCACAGGAGCTATCGGAATAGGAATGCTGGTAGCTGAAATCATGGGACTTCCGTTCGTTTATGTACGGCCCGAACCCAAAAAACACGGTCGCCAGAATCAGGTAGAAGGCTTTTTGCAAAAAGGCCAAAATGTAGTCGTGGTAGAAGATTTAATCAGCACCGGAAACAGTAGCCTGCTTGCTGTTGAAGCCCTAAAGGAAGCCGGAGCACACGTAAAAGGAATGGCGGCAATCTTTACTTACGGTTTTGACGTAGCCGAAGAAAACTTCAAAAAAGCCAACGTAGACCTAAAAACGCTGTCTAACTACGAAAACCTGCTTAATTTGGCTGTAGCCAAAAATTACATCACCGAAAAGGAATTACAAACGCTGCAGGAATGGCGCAAAAGCCCTTCGACTTGGAATGTCTGAGGTTTCTGAAGCAAGAAGCAAGAATATAGAATACAGAAAATAGAATATAGAATATAGAAACATATATAACATAAGATAGCAAGAAGCAAACAAGGAGATCTTTCTTCTTTTTTCTTTTTATTTCTTCTAAAAAAAACACTATGAATTTAGAAAGTCCAAAAGTTACCGTAGAAAAATCAGCTCAATATTTATTCGAATCATTATCTGATGTAAAGAATTTCGAAAAACTGATGCCGGATAATATTGCCAAATTTGAAGTTTTGGGCGATGACATTTTCAATTTTGGACTAAAAGGCATGCCTGAAATCAAACTGAAGATGAAAGACAAAACACCAACATCCAAAGTGGTTTTAGCCGCTGCCAGCGACAAATTACCTTTTACACTAACCGCCAATATCGATTCCCTGTCAGACACCTCAAGTGCAGTGCAATTGCATTTTGAAGGCGAATTCAACCCCATGATGGCGATGATGA
>CAMFLD010000088.1 GCA_945957245.1 uncultured Flavobacterium sp.
GTTCCAAATATTGAGGCTAACAAATTGAAATTATGGGTTTATTCAAAAGAAATCCTTTCGGTCATATACTTTTTATCAAAAAATGGTTAATCCGGATTTTCGGCGCCATTACACACAGACGTTATCGGGGCTTCAACGAATTGCAGATAGATGGTTCTGAAATTATTACAGCTTTGCCTGATAAAAATGTACTTTTCATTTCCAATCATCAAACCTATTTCGCTGATGTCGTAGCAATGTTTCATGTATTTAATGCAAGTCTTTCCGGTAGACAGGATAATATCAAGAATGTGGGGTATCTCTGGAATCCCAAGCTTAATATTTATTATGTTGCCGCAAGCGAAACCATGAAATCGGGGATTTTACCGAGGATTTTGGCTTATGTGGGTTCGATTTCTGTAGAAAGAACCTGGCGTTCGGGAGGAAAAGACGTTACAGAAAAAAAGGAAGTCAATCCCAATGATACAGAAAATATTAGAATAGCGTTGGAAGATGGCTGGGTTATTACGTTTCCTCAGGGTACAACCAAGTCATTTAAACCGGTGCGTAAAGGAACTGCACATATCATCAAACAATACAAACCAATTGTGGTTCCAATCGTAATAGATGGTTTTAGACGTTCGTTTGATAAAAAAGGGCTGCGTATGAAAAAGAAAAATATTCTGCAATCATTTATTATCAAAGAACCACTTGAAATAGATTACGAAAATGAAACCATTGAGCAAATAGTTGAAAAGATTGAATATGCTATAGAGCAACATCCGTCTTTTCTTAAGGTAATTCCGGCTGAGGAAATAGAAGAACAGGAGCGACTTAACAAGCTCAGGGAATATCATGTCGATAAAAAGGATACCATTAAAATAGAACAATAAAAAATCCCGCCATGGCGGGATTTTTTGTTTTATAAATCGATTTTCTTTAATTCTTTGTAATTGGTGTGCAATTTTCGGAGCAATATTCCATAGAGCAATCTGTAAAACAGCCAAAATAGAAATATAAACAAAGCACTTGTCAAAATAATAATACCTAAAATAATAAAGAAAGTATGATGATTGCTTTCATGGGCTATCTTGTTTTTTAGAATTTCACTCTGAGGATTGTAGCAAAAATAAATCACAAACCCAGCTATAAAACTTGCTATTGCCATTCCCAAATTATACCAAACATAATTTTGCACTGTTTTTCGGGTTCTCAGGATGTCTTGCATCAATTGTTTTGTGGAGACAGTAGTAGAAATTTTGATATAATTTTTGTAAAACTTATAGATAAACCACAAAATGATTCCATAATTAATATAGTTGATAAACTTGATGTAAATAAGGATATCTTCAGCATTAATTTTTTTCATGTATTCATCAAAATCAAAAAGGACGCTTATTGCTGCCCAAAACAACACTTCGATTACGCTTATAATCAGAATCCATTTTACAATTGATGACGATTTTTTATGCAGCATTTTATAGATTTCGTTTTCCGAAACCTGCTCGAACCTGTGGGTGTCCTTCTGCCACGCTTTTTTTAATAAATCCAACTCTTCCATAATCCTTAAGGATTTAGTATTTTTTTCAATTTTCCTTTAATTCTATTCATTTTTACACGGGCATTCACTTCGCTGATACCCAGTGTTTCAGATATTTCGGTATAATCCTTGTCTTCAAGATAAAGGAACACAAGGGCTTTCTCAATATCATTCAGTTGTTGTACTGCCTGGTACATTAGTTTGATTTGCTCTTCTTCTTCAAAATTGTAATCGTCCTGAGAAATGAAGTGCTTTTGACCTTCATAACTGGTTGTAGCAACATTGCGGGTATTTTTCCTGTAGAGCGTTATCGCAGTATTCAGCGCTACGCGATAGGCCCAGGTTGAAAATTTAGATTCACCTCTAAACTTAGGGAACGCTTTCCATAGCTGAATGGTAATTTCCTGAAACAAATCTTTATGTGCGTCATCATCATTGGTATACAGCCTACATATCTTGTGGATAATGTTCTGGTTTTCCTTTAATTGTTTGACAAATATTTGTTCCAGGTTTTCACTCATAACCGAGTTAGTATAGAAATCATTGGTTTTGTTACAATCACAAAACTACATATTTTAAATGCAAATTCCAGCAGCTAATTTCCTTATCTTTGCCATGGAAATTACAAGATCAAATATGGAAATAGGGCATTATAACACGCTTAAGATTGACAGGCAAACCAAAGTTGGGCTTTTTTTGACCGATGGTAAATCTGACGTTTTACTTCCTCAAAAATATGTCCCAAAAGAATTTAATATTGGTGACGAGATTGTAGTTTTTGTATATCTTGACCATGAAGAACGCCCGGTAGCCACTACATTAGAACCTTACATATTGATGGATGAGTTCGGATTACTGCGGGTTAATTATATCAATAATTTTGGAGCTTTTCTGGACTGGGGATTAGAGAAAGATATTTTTGTTCCGTTCAAGGAGCAGGCCCGTCCAATGGAGAAAGGGAAGCGCTATCTGGTATTTGCATATATCGATGAAAAAACCAACAGGATAGTTGCCTCAAGTAAAACCAATCAGTTTCTTAGTAATGAAAAAATTACTGTAGTGGTAGGGGAAGAAGTCGAATTAATCATTTCGCATATTACCGAAGTGGGAATAAATGTTATTATCAATAATCAGCATAAAGGATTATTATACAAAGATGAAGTTTATGACGACATCAGAACAGGAGACCGAATGGTTGGTTATATCAAAAATATCCGTCCTGATAACAAAATTGATGTTTCACTGCAAAAGCAGGGCTATGAAAATATAGAACCCAATGCAGATAAAATATTAACAGAACTCAAAGCCAGCAGAGGTTTTCTTCGCTTAAATGATAATAGTGATCCTGAAGACATCAAAACGGTGCTGAAGATGAGCAAGAAAACATTTAAAAAAGCCATTGGTTCACTATACAAAGATAAGCTTATTGAGATTAAGGAAGACGGAATCTACCTGATTAAGGCTTAATTACTGCCCAATTTCCAATTCCGAAGGCACTTCATCCGTAACAGGCAATGTAGTAGCTTTTTTATAGAATAAGGCACTAACCATGCTTAGTGTAGAATAAGGTCTGTTAGAATATTTATTTCCCAGGCATACTACTGTCACGGTATCTTTTTTAACAGGTACAAAAGAAGTGTTGTTACCGTGCCACCAACCATTATGATATATCATTTTTTCCCCTGTTGGAGGTAGAAAACGCATACGCATTCCTAACCCGTAATCCTTGATAGGTTTAGCAACATGACCGGCACTATAGCCAAAATAAGCTTCCTGCAAAAGCTCAGGATTAATAAAATCCGGAGAATAAGTACCCAAGTCAAATTTGACCAAATCTCTTGGTGTAGAGTAAATATTCTTATCACCGTAAAGTTTGTCAAACTGATCCCAGGGAAAAATAGTGTTGCCCCGGTAGGACTTTGAAGCAGTCTCACGATCGGTATCATAGTCAAATACATAGGTGTTGTTCATTCCCAAAGGTTTAAAAACCAATTCCTGCATCGCCCTACGGTAGTTTACCCCAGTTGCCTTTTCTATAATTAAAGCCAGAATAACATAATTGGTATTACAGTAATCAAAATGAGTATCATTTGGAGTTACCAGTTTAAATTTGTTTTGTACCAATAAATTCAAAACATCCTGATTAGTCAGGATTTTATGCTTGTCCCATCTTTTCTTCATCAATCCCGGAAAATTGGCATAATGCTGCAATCCGCTTCGGTGGTTGAGTAAGGTTCGGATGGTTGTTGCTTTGTATGGGAATTCAGGGATCCAATCGGTTACCTTTTGATCCAGCATTATATTATCCTGTTGTACCAGTCGTAATATAGCCATGCAGGTAAGCACTTTGCTTACAGAAGCCAAATGGATGGGAGTAGTAGCGGTTATTTTTTCTCCGGTTTTTACATTCGCATATCCTTTATAATCTTCATATAGTACCCGGCCGTTTTTCACCACTATGAATCCACCGCTGTAAAAAGGCGAGTTGATATTTTTGTTATAAAAAGAGTCAATCTTAAATCGTTTGGCAGCAATATAAGCCTCAGAAACCTTTCCCATTTTTACAGGAAATGCGGATTGTACATATAAGCTATCATTAGGACTTTGCTTATCAGGAGTGGTATTTCTGTTTCCGGCATTAGGTCCCGAAAAGTATAATAATGTTGATATAAAGAAGGATAATAGGGTAAGCTTCATAATCTTTGTAAAAAAACAATAATACCGATATTTGATTAAAATAAAAACCCAAAATTTTTAAAGTTATCAGCTTAGTTATTAAAAAAAATAAACCTGACTTACCACAAAAAGTCAGGTTTACAGACAAAACAAAACAATAAAAACGGATTATTGATTGGCTACCTTAATTGGAAGGGAATATTGTGTCCTAACTTTAGCACCGTTTAACCAACCGGGATTCCATTTTTTTCTCATGGATTTAAGGGCACGAATTGCTTCTTTTTCAAGGATTTTGTCTGAACCTCTTAATATTTTAATATCACTAAGTGATCCATCTCTTTCAATCACAAAACCTACGATTACATTGTAGGAGGTGATGTCTTCTATATTTGACTTGTCAATAGCATCAGCCACATCTTTGTAGAAATTCCCCATTCCGCCCGGATATTCAGGCATACGATCCAACTGAGTAGGTATTTTTACAGTATCGTCTTCGGGTTTAGTTCCTCCTCCATCTGTAATTGCAGGTGTTGTACTGACTCCTGTTTCTCCGCCCGTACCACCAGTCGGAGTATCAGTAGGCGTATTATCAATATTGATATTTTGAGGAACATCCTGAGTGGCATTTTGTGTAGCAACCACTTCAATATGGGAAAGATTAACAGTTTCTACATGACTGACAGGTTGCTGTTTTTGTGGGAACGCCTTAGGTTTGTTAGGTTCCGCTGGTTTTACAGGTTCGATAGTAACCGGGGTTATATGAATATCCGGATCCAGCATAGGGTCATCCACCGGATTTTTTCCAAATGAGGAAAGCAATAACCAAAATCCAATGATAGAAGCAATAAATAAAATTCCGATGAAGAAAGCCAGTAACGTGGTTCTTTCGTTTTCCTGACGCAGTTGATAAGCACCGTATTCTTTGTTCTTATCTTCAAAAACCAGATCCGTCCAGTTTTTGTCATAAATACTAACGTTTGACATAATTAAATGGTTTATAAGTTAGGTATCTATGTTACATAAGCGTTGGTTTTTATTATATAACGTAAGAAAACTCAATGTAGTATATAAATTGGCAATTATTTTTAGATAAAAATAACAAAGCCCTTAAAACACTGATTTTAACGGAACAATTTAACAGATTAAACGAAGTCTTTTTATCTGTTTTCTATAATTTCTGCCAGTAATTTTTTAGCTCTCAGCAATTTTATTTTGACATTGCTCAATGGCTCGCCCAATTGCTCGGCGATTTCCTGATAACTCATTTCCTGAAAATAACGAAGTTGTATTACTTCCTGATAATGAGGCTTCAGTTCTTTGATAAATTGTAAAAGACGGGAAAGATTTTGTTCCGTAATAAGTGCATCTTCTACAGAAGGTGTTGTATCGGCAACATTGTAGGCTTGTTGATCTTCTTCATCCGTGATTTCTACAAAAAGAGCCGATTTTTTTTTGCGGAGCATATCAATATGCACATTTTTGGCAATAGCAATCAGCCAGGTGTTGAATTGAAACTCCGGATTGTAAGTTGCAATTTTGTCAAAAGCCTTTGAAAAGGTTTCAATAGTAATATCCTCAGCATCGGTCTCGTTTTCCGTACGTTTCAGCATAAAACCATATACTTCATTCCAGTAATGATCCAGCAGATAGGTAAACGCAACCTGATCGCCTTTTTTGGCTTTTTCTATATAAGGATTTACTTCCAATGGACAGGTTTTGAGAACGTATTGGTAATAAATACATTCAGTTGGGTTAAAATTAAAATAATTTCAATTATCGGAAACCAATACATAACATCCTTTTCCTTTAATTTTCCTGCAGCAAATCCCATCGCAATCCAGGCAAAAATATAACGGAATCCGATGATGCTGACTACTGCAATCCACTGGTATTGGAAAATCAATAATACTATTGGAAGTAATAAAAATAATAACTGAGAAATATAGAAAACAGCCAGTTGATTTTGGTCAAACATTTTGTAATGCTTGGCTGTTGACACATGACGGCGTTTTTGCTTAAACCAATCTTTAAAAGAAGTTTTGGGTTTAGAATAAGTAAAACTGTCCTGCAAATAACAAACCGTAGTGTTTTTAGCTTCAGCTGCCTGATTGATAAACAAATCATCATCCCCGGAACGTATTTTCATGTGGTCCATGAAACCGCGAACTTTAAAAAACTCCTCTCTTTTATAAGCCAGATTGCGGCCTACACCCATATAAGGTTTGCCTAGTTTTGCCCAGGAAAAATATTGTGTTGCGGTAAGCAAAGTTTCGTAACGGATAATTTTATTCAGAAAAGAGCCGGCAACTCTTTCATAAGCGCCATAACCCAGCACTATGGTTTTTTCCACAGTAAACTGAGAACTCATATTGGCAATCCAATCTTTTGAAGCCGGCACACAATCGGCATCTGTGAACAAAAGATATTCATGTTTTGCTGCTTTGATACCCAAAGTCAGGGCATATTTTTTATTTCCCCAAAAAGCTTCATTATTTTCTACCTTAACCAATTTGATGTTAGGGTATTGCTTTTCAAATTCTTCAAAAACCTCAAGTGTGTTATCGCTTGAAGCATCATCAATAAGTACAATCTCAAATTGAGGGTAGTTTTGTTCAGCTAGTAAGGGAACTAATGTTTTTACGTTTTCTTCTTCATTTTTAGCGCAGACAATTACCGAAATAGGAATTCTTTTAGGGGTAGCATTTTGTGGTTTTGCAAAGGAGAACTTACCAAAAACAACTATATAATAAAGGAATTGAACAACAACTACTACAATAAATAAACAAAAAGCGGGTAATAACATAGTATTTCTTCGACTTTAAAAAGGGACTGCAAATGTACAAAATTGAATTGTTATTTGTTAATAAACAACATCGATTTATCAACACTAGAGCTTCCTGTTACGGCTCATTTCCTTAGCTACTTCCATTGATTGGTGATCCTTGGTTTCTTCCAGTTTTGAAATGATATTTTTATAGTTTTTGTCATCTCGGTTCTGAGATAATTTTTTCTTAGCTTCTATTGATGAAATTTCGATTTCAAATGAAACTATTCCTCGTGCCTGAAGCATCGTTTTTTTTGATAAATCTTCGACTTTTATAGGTTTTTCGGATTTGGCTTCATATTTATCAACAAGCCTTTTCAGTGCCGCAACACTTTCTTCATAAGAATGAAGTCTTATTTTTCCATACACGTGTACCGCTATGTAATTCCATGTCGGTACATTCTCATGATCGTACCAAGAGGAAGAAATATACGAATGAACTCCCTGAAAAATAACCAGGACTTCCTTATTGCTTTCAAAGCTATCCGCCTGTGGATTTTCAGCCGAAATATGGGCTGTCAAAATCTGTTTCCCATTCTTTTCCTCTAAAAGCATTGGGATATGGGTAGCCCATAGTTTGCCGTTAGTTTGGTTTACTAAGATTCCAAATCCGTTCTGGTGAATGAAATTTTGAATTTCCTCCTGATTTTCGTTCTTATAAAGTTCGGGAATGTACATGCTTATTGCTGATTAGGATTATGAATTTCGTAAAACGCATTATCGTTGGAACTCAATAAGCTTACGTTCTAAAAACATTTTTATTAAATGACATTTACTTCGGCTTCAATGGCGATTCCAAATTCCTTTAAAACCGTAGCTTGTATATCTTTGGAAACAGCCAGAATTTCCTGTCCGGTTGCATTGCCATAATTAACTAATACCAATGCCTGGTTTTTATGGATTCCGGCATCGCCAAAACGTTTTCCTTTGAAACCGGCTTTTTCAATCAGCCAGCCTGCCGGAACCTTAACTTCGGTTTCTGATACCACATAATGCGGCATTTCGGGATGTAATGCTTTCGCCTTTTCGTATTGTTCTTTTGGAATAATCGGATTTTTAAAAAAACTTCCGCTGTTGCCCAATTCCTTGGGGTCAGGTAATTTACTCTGCCTTATAGCAATTACTGCATTGGAAACATCTTTAAGAGTAGGGGAAATGATATTGTTTTTTTCAAGTTCCTTAGTAATGTCACCGTAGGAAACATTGATTTTATGATTGCGCTTCGTTAATTTAAAAACTACAGAAGTTATTATAAACTGGTTTTTAACTTCGTTTTTGAAAATACTTTCCCGATATCCAAAATAACATGCTGCTTTGTCAAAAGTTTTCATTTCCTGAGTCGCAATATTCATGGCTTCACAAGAAACAAAAGTATCTTTGATTTCGGTTCCGTAAGCACCGATATTTTGAACAGGCGTAGTGCCGACATTTCCAGGAATTAAGGACATATTCTCCAATCCGCCAAAATCCTGCCCGATAGTCCAGAGTACAAATTCATGCCAGTTTTCGCCCGCCATACCTTCAACCCAGACAAAATCATCATCTTCTTTGAGGATTTTTTTGCCTTTCAAATCAATATGGATAACCAATGCCTCTATATCTTGAGTCAAGAGCATATTGCTTCCTCCGCCAAGGATGAATTTGGTTTCTGACTGATGTTGTTCTAAGACAGTTTTTAATTCATCGGTGTTATGAACAGCGACAAACTGACGTGCTTTGGCATCAATTCCAAAGGTATTGTATTTTTTTAGGGAGAAATTATGCTGGATATTCATTGGTGAAAAATCTTGTAGGGCAAAAGTAAGCCAAAGATTTTTTAAACGAATTTTTTATAATAATTTTTTTGCCATTTGTGCAGCATAAAAATCGGCATGAAATAAGGAAGTATTTTGGTGTTTCCTTTTCGTATTTCGGCTACCAGTTTTGGCCCACTCAGATTTGACAATATTGGCATATTGAAAATATCACTCTTAGCAAAACTATCTAACTCGTCAATAA
>CAMFLD010000089.1 GCA_945957245.1 uncultured Flavobacterium sp.
CACAAGAGCCGTCAATGCGCCCACGATAGCTATTACATTTTGTACTGCAGGAGTTAAATCAAATAAGAAATTCAAACGGGTAAGCATAAAGATACCCGCAGTTACCATCGTTGCGGCGTGAATCAATGCAGAAACAGGTGTTGGTCCCGCCATCGCATCAGGTAACCAGGTATAAAGTGGTAACTGAGCAGATTTTCCAGTTGCACCAATGAATAAACATAAAGCAGCAACTGTTAAAAATAGAGGCGTATTATTAAAAAATGATAGTTTTATCTGAAGTAAATTATAATCAAGCGTTCCAAAGGCAGAAGCCAAAATAAACATCCCGATAAGGAAACCTAAATCCCCAACACGGTTCATGATAAAAGCTTTCTTTGCTGCATCATTGTAATCCTGATTTTTGAACCAGAAACCAATAAGCAGATAAGAACAAAGTCCAACACCTTCCCATCCGATAAACATTACCAATAAGTTGCTTCCGACAACCAATGTAATCATGAAGAAAACGAATAAGTTTAGGTAGGCAAAGAACTTGTGCATATTCTCATCATCATGCATATAGCTGATGGAATACATATGAATCAACGAACCAATTCCGGTGACAAATAATAACCAAAGTAATGAGAGTTGGTCTAATAGTATTCCGAAATCCAATTTGAAATTATGAACCGAAATCCAGTCAAACAATGAAAAGTGAAAAGGTTTTCCCGACTGCTGTAATTGCGCAAAAAAGCAGATGCTTAATAGGAAAGAAGTAACTACAGTAAGCGTTCCAATCCAGCCAGAAACATTCCGGCCTACTTTTTTCCCAAAAAAGACATTAAAAAGGAACCCGGCAAAGGGAGCTAAAAGTAATAGTAAAGCTAAGTTGGTATCCATTTCTTATTTATCCTTTTAAGTTCTTTAAATTAGCGATATCAATCGAGCCAACATTCCTAAATACAGAAACAAGGATGGCCAAACCTACGGCAACCTCGGCAGCAGCAACTGCCATTGAGAAGAATACAAAAACCTGACCTTCAGCATCCTGATGATAAGTTGAAAACGCAACGAATAAAAGGTTTACAGCATTAAGCATGATCTCTATTGACATGAAAACGATGATGGCATTTCTTCGGTACAACACTCCAAAAACTCCTATACAAAAAAGGAGCACCGATAGGAAAATGTAATTTTCAATACCTATTTGATTTAAAATATTATTCATTGGTTTTTCCTGTTTTTTCTTTTTTAGACAATAAAACAACTCCTATCATTGCAGCCAACAGTAATATGGAAGCAAATTCAAACGGTATCATATATTCATTAAGCAATACAGATCCCAGTTTTTTGATGGATTGATAATCTTCTCCGGAAACATCATATTCACCCATAATCGTTTTAGAGTGAATGAAGACAGTTACCAAAACCACACTCATAACAACAAAGACAACGATAGCACCCAGCCTTGTAATACGGGGCTTGTGGACTTCGTCTTCCTTATTCAGGTTCATGAGCATAATCGTAAAGAGAATAAGTACCATGATGGCACCGGCATAAACAATTAGTTGTACCAAAGCCAAAAATTGAGCGTTGAACAAAAGATAATGTCCAACAATTGATACCATACAAATAACAAGGTATATAGCACTGTGGATTGGATTCCTACTGTAAATAGTCAGGAAAGCAGTTGCCAACGTAATGGCCGATAAAATATAAAATGTAATAGTTATTGGTGACATTAGTTAGCGTTTTTAAGTTGAGCATTCTTTATAGCCATTTCCAAAGGCATAACCAATTTGTCTTTTCCAAAAATGAAATCCTCCCGGTCATATTGAGCAGGAACCAATTCTTTTGAAATGGTCAGGTAGATAGCATCTTTCGGACACGCTTCTTCACACAATCCGCAGAAAATACAACGCAGCATATTGATTTCATAAATCGATGCATATTTTTCTTCACGGTACAAATGTTCTTCACCGGGCTTACGTTCCTCCGCTTTCATAGTAATAGCCTCTGCAGGACATGATAAAGCACATAAACCACAGGCAGTACAGTTTTCACGACCCTGTTCATCTCGCTTTAGCATGTGACGCCCACGATAAACCGGACTGAATTCACGTTTTTGTTCCGGGTAATGGATCGTAGCTTTTTTTCTGAAAAAATGCTTAATAGTAATCGCCAATCCTTTTAGGATAGCTATTAGGTATAATCTTTCCCAAAAATTCATTTCCTTATTGGAAACCTGTTTTTTTCTGCCGGAAAGTGATATGTTTTGAATAGTTGCTGACATAATATCTTTTTCTTATTTAAAAGCTAAAACGCAAATCCCTGTAATCATAATGTTGATGATAGACAACGGAATTAAGATTTTCCATCCCAAATTCATCAATTGGTCATATCTAAAACGTGGTATTGTCCAACGTACCCACATAAAGAAGAAAATGAAGAAACATATTTTAACAAATAAAACTCCAATTCCTAAAATATTGGCTGTATTTACTCCCACATTTTCCACCATCCACTGCATTCCCGGATAATTGTAGCCTCCAAAATACAATACGGATATAATTGTTGAAGAGATAAACATATTAGCATATTCTGCAAATAGATAGAATCCCATTTTCATTGAAGAATATTCGGTGTGGTAACCACCAATCAATTCTGATTCACACTCTGCCAAATCAAAAGGAGTCCTGTTGGTTTCAGCAAAAGCACAAATCAGGAAAATCAGGAACCCAACCGGTTGATAGATGATATTCCAGTGCCATCCTGACTGCATAACAGTAATTTCCTTTAAACTAAGTGTACCCGTTACCATGATTAAGGCAATTACAGACAATCCCATTGCTACTTCATAAGAAACCATTTGGGAAGCAGCACGAACAGCTCCCATTAACGAGAATTTGTTATTCGAAGCCCATCCACCAATCATGATGCCGTAAACGCCAATAGATACTATGGCGAAAATATACAGGAGCGAACCATCTATATCCGTAGCCTGAAGAATAACATCACGGCCAAAAATATGCAGCCTGTCTCCCCATGGAATTACTGCACTGGTCATCAAAGCCGTACTCATGGCAATGGCAGGACCGGTAAAGAACAGGAATTTATTTTTAGTGTCAGGTTCAAATTCTTCTTTAGCAAATAGCTTCATACCATCGGCAAGAGGTTGTAATAAACCACCCCATCCCGCACGGTTTGGCCCCACACGGTCCTGAAGAAAAGCAGCAACTTTACGCTCGGCCCAGGTTGAGTACATTGCCATTACCATGGTAACCGCAAAAACGACTAAAATAATAAAGCTTTTTTCTACAATAAGGGCACTATCCATTTTTCTTAGAATTTAACGGGTTACCATCTATTTTTTCGTTGTAATCAATCTCAGTCATACTGATTTTTTTACGGTCAATATCCCTACCCATTAGGATTCCTTTTTCAGTAGCGATTTCAACTTTACCCATTTTACGGGTATAGTTATTCTGATTGATAACAGAGTCTTTTTCGAATTTTCTTGGGCCTTCGATTACCCAGTCACTAACATCTTTTTTGTCAAAGCGGCAGGTATTGCAGATAAATTCCTCTACTTCGTGGTATTCGTCTTTACGTGCAGTAACTCGCTGGATTTCATTTCCAAACATCCAAAGTGTTGTTTTTCCGCAACATTTATCACAATCCCTGTGTGCATTGAAAGGTTTGTTAAACCAAACTCTTGACTTGAAACGGAATGTTTTATCCGTCAAGGCACCTACTGGGCAAACGTCAATCATATTTCCTGAAAACTCATTGTCTATTGCTGCTGAAACGCAGGTAGAAATCTGAGAATGGTCCCCACGATTCAAAACACCATGAACCCTTCCGTCTGTCAATTGATCCGCTACTTCTACACAACGTTGGCAAACGATGCAACGATTCATGTGAAGTTGGATATAAGGACCTATATTTTCAGGTTCAAATGTTCTTTTTTCCTCAATGAAACGGGTTTGCGATTTTCCATGTTCAAAACTAAGATTCTGCAAATCACATTCACCAGCCTGGTCACATACGGGGCAATCCAATGGGTGGTTGATTAAAAGGAATTCGGTTACTGCTTTTCTGGCTTCGGAAACCCTTTCAGAAGATTTGCTGGCTACTTCCATACCATCTTGACAACCTGTTACACAAGAGGCAACAAGTTTAGGCATTGGACGTGGATCAGCGTCGCTTCCTTTAGTAACATCTACCAGACAACAACGGCATTTACCTCCGGTTCCTTTTAGTTTAGAATAATAGCACATGGCTGGAGGAACAGATTCCCCTCCAATCATACGGGCAGCCTGCAGGATTGTGGTTCCTGGAGCTACTTCAATTTCCTGACCGTCTATGGTTACTTTCATTTATTTGGGTCTTAATGTCGAAGGTCAAAAGTCGGATGATTTAGTTCCAAACTTTAAGACTTTATGACTTTTAAACTTTTTGACTTATATCTCTTGTTTTGCTACTAAATGCTTTACTTTTTCAAAAGGCTCGGCAACAAAGTGATCTCTATTTTTAACTTTTTCCGGGAAACGGATATGGTATTCAAATTCGTCTTTGAAATGACGTATGGCAGCAGCCACTGGCCATGAAGCAGCATCTCCCAATGGGCAGATGGTGTTCCCTTCAATCTTTGCCTGAATGCTCCAAAGCAATTCAATATCTTCCTCACGTCCTTGCCCGTTCTCAATTCGCCATAACACTTTTTCAAGCCATCCTGTTCCTTCACGGCAAGGGGTACATTGACCGCAGCTTTCGTGGTGGTAGAAACGTGAAAAATTCCAAGTGTTTCTTACGATGCAGGCTCTGTCATCATAAACAATGAAGCCACCGGAACCCAACATTGAACCGGTTGCAAAACCTCCATCAGACAAACTTTCGTAAGTCATCAGTCGGTCTTCTCCTGCAGCAGTTTTATAGATTAAATTTGCAGGTAAAATAGGCACCGAACTTCCTCCAGGCACCAAAGCCTTCAAAGGTCGGTCGGTTTGCATTCCGCCACAATATTCATCTGAATTCATGAATTCGTATACTGAAACACCCAATTCGATTTCAAATACTCCCTGATTTTTTATATTTCCTGAAGCTGAAATTAATTTGGTTCCCGTAGAACGTCCAATTCCGATTGCGGCATAATCAGCACCTGAATTATTGATAATCCAAGGCACAGTAGCAATAGTTTCTACGTTGTTTACTACGGTTGGATTTTGCCAAAGTCCTGAAACAGCAGGGAATGGTGGTTTAATCCTTGGATTTCCACGATTTCCTTCCAGACTTTCAATTAATGCAGTTTCCTCACCACAGATGTATGCTCCGCCACCAATCTGAACATACAGTTCCAAATCATAGCCTGAGCCTAATATATTTTTACCCAACCAACCGGCAGCTTTTGCTTCGGCAATGGCTCTTTCTAAAATTTTGTAAACCCACATGTATTCCCCACGGATGTAGATGTAGGATAGGTTAGCGCCAAGGGCATAACTTGAAGTAATCATTCCCTCAATCAAAAGATGCGGAATGTATTCCATTAAATAACGATCCTTGAAAGTACCCGGCTCCGATTCATCGGCATTGCAAACCAGATGACGTGGTTTTCCGGATTTTTTGTCAATAAAGCTCCATTTCATTCCGGCAGGGAAACCAGCACCACCACGACCACGAAGCCCGGAAGTTTTTACTTCTTCAACCACTTCATCCGGACTCATTTTTTTTAGGGCTTTTTCTACAGAGGCATAACCGCCTTCTCTGCGGTATACTTCGTAGGTTTTGATTCCCGGAACGTTGATTTTGTCTAACAATATTTTTCTTCCCATGATACTATTTATCGTGTAAAGTGATTTTTCCTTGTTTGCAGTCCTCAATCAGACTGTCAATTTTTTCAGGGGTCAGATGTTCTTTATAAAAGTCACCCAACTGCATCATTGGAGCATAACCACAGGCACCAAGACACTCCACGCCACGAACCTCAAACATGCCGTCAGCAGTTGGTTCGCCAACTTTTACTCCTAATTTGTTGCAGGTGTAATCCATCAAATCTTCAACACCGTTTTGGCAGCAAGGTGATGTTTGGCAAAATTCAAACATATATTTTCCAATCGGTCTCTGATTGAACATGGTGTAAAAAGTAACTACTTCATACACTTCAATCTTTTGGATGCCTAAAATTTCAGCTACCTTATCTTGTAATTCAATGCTCAGCCAGTTGTCATGTGCATCCTGAACTTCATGTAAAACAGGCAGTAAAGCCGATTTCTTTTTGTCAGCAGGATAATGACTTATCAGTTCATTGATACGTGCCATTAGGGCATCGGTGATGTTTATTTCTTGTTTGATGTGTGATCTTTCCATAGGCCCCACCCCGTCCCTCCCCAGAAGGGAGGTAGGTTTAACGTGAATTTATATGTTAATACTTCTTTTCATTCCTAATTATTTCACCTCTTTTTTAATCCCCTCCACTGGAGGGGTTGGGGAGGCTTTAAGCGTCTAATTCGCCGGCAATTACATTTAAACTTGACAATATTACAATGGCATCCGAAAGCATAGCTCCTTTAATCATTTCCGGATAGGCCTGATAGTAGATATAGCAAGGTCTTCTCATTTTTAAACGGTAAGGTGTTCGGCTTCCATCAGAAATCAGGTAAAACCCTAACTCTCCGTTTCCGCCTTCCACCGCATGGTAGATTTCATCAACCGGAACCGGAACTTCTCCCATTACAATCTTGAAATGGTAAATTAATGCTTCCATGTTGTGATAAACATCTTCTTTTGGAGGAAGATAATAATCAGGAACATCAGCATGAATTGGTCCTTCAGGCAATTTTGCCAAAGCTTGTCTGATGATGCTCAAGCTTTCCCAAACTTCTGCATTACGCACGCAGAAACGGTCATAAGTATCTCCTGATTTTCCAACGGGCACGATAAAATCAAAATCTTCATAAGAAGAATACGGCTGTGCAACTCGAACATCATAATCTACACCTGCAGCTCTTAAGTTGGGCCCGGTAAATCCATACTGAACTGCTTTTTCAGCCGAAATAGGACCTACATTAACTGTTCTGTCAATGAAAATACGGTTTCTTTCGAAAAGGTTTTCAAATTCTTTCCATGCAACCGGAAACTCCTCTAAAAATGTATTTAGTTTTTTGAAGGCAACATCAGACCATTCTCTTTCAAAACCTCCAATTCTACCCATATTAGTAGTAAGACGGGCTCCACAGATTTCCTCGAAGATTTCATATATTTTTTCACGGAATTGGAACACATAAAGGAACCCTGTATAGGCTCCGGTATCTACTCCAAGAATGGAATTACAGATTAAGTGGTCGGCTATACGTGCCAATTCCATTACAATTACCCTTAAATATTGGGCACGTTTTGGAACTTCTATATTAAGTAGTTTCTCAACTGTCATCCACCAGGCAAAGTTGTTGATAGGGGATGAACAGTAGTTCATACGGTCTGTCAGTACATTGATTTGGTAAAACGGACGGTTTTCGGCAATTTTTTCAAAAGCACGATGGATGTAACCAATAGTTGGTTCCGCTTCAAGAATCCTTTCCCCATCCATCAATAAGATGTTTTGGAAAATCCCGTGAGTTGCAGGGTGAGTAGGACCTAAATTCAGAACCGAAAGTTCGCTTCCGTCTTCATTTCGCTTTGCTTCAATTATTTTAGCATAACGCTGTTCTGGTGGTAATAATAGTTCTGACATATTTCAATTACGAATTACGGATTACGAATTAGAGCTTATGCTTTCAAAAGTAGTATGTAATTCAATTTGCATTTGTTATTGTTAATGTACTATTTATTATATATTCAAAAATCCGCAATTAGGAATTCGATACTGTTCTTCCAAAGAATCTGTCGTCTTTGTCGGTTCTTCCGCCATCTTCCATTGGGAATTCCTTGCGCATCGGATGTGAAATCATTTCGTCCATATTCAGTATTCTTTTTAGCTGTGGATGCCCTTTGAATCGGATTCCAAAGAAATCCCATGCTTCCCTTTCCATCCAGTTGGCACATAAAAACAAATCGGTTATGGTATCAACTTCAGCATCATCCGGCAAATACGTTTTTACACGAATTCTCACATTTTCATACCAGTTGTGAAGCTGATAGGAGACAGCAAACTGATGTTGGTCATCGTTATCAGGGAAGTGAATTCCTGCTAAATCTGTAAGGAAATGAAAATTAAGGGCTTCGTCTTCCTTTAAGGTTTTGATTACTTCGTGAATATTTTCAGGAGTTGCTTCGAATGAAAAGATGTCTCGTTTCATTTCAAAATTCAGCACATTATTACCAAATTTCTTAACTAATCTTTCCTGTATAAATGTTGTTTCTAAGGCCATATTATAGGTTGTAGGAAGCTAATAATTCTTTATATTCCGGTGAATTCCTTCTGCGGACAGATTCATTTTTAACTAATTCCTGAAGCTGCATTACGCCATCTACGATTTGTTCAGGTCTTGGCGGGCATCCCGGAACATAAACATCTACCGGAATTACCTTATCGATTCCCTGTAAAACAGAGTAAGTGTCAAAAACCCCTCCTGAACAGGCGCAGGCGCCTACTGAGATTACCCAGCGTGGTTCTGACATCTGCTCATAAACCTGACGTAAAATTGGCGCCATTTTTTTGGAGATGGTACCCATTACCATAAGCATATCTGCCTGACGGGGAGAGAAACTTACCCTTTCAGAACCAAATCGGGCTAAATCATAGTGGGAAGCCATAGTTGCCATAAACTCAATTCCGCAGCATGACGTTGCGAAAGGCAGTGGCCATAAAGAATTAGCGCGGGCTAGCCCAACAACATCATTCAATTTTGTAGCGAAGAAGCCTTCACCTACAACTCCTTCCGGTGGAGCAACCATTTTTGGTTTATTATCCATTCTATTTTGAATTTTGAATTTTGAATTTCGAACCGCTCCTTTAAAGAGTTTTAC
>CAMFLD010000090.1 GCA_945957245.1 uncultured Flavobacterium sp.
GCTGCCAATGAAGGAAGCGCTTTACTTCTCTGAAGCTTCAGTTCCAATGAACGTTGCTCGGTAAGATTCTGAGCAATTTGATAGTTGATGTTGTTGTTAAATGCAAAATCACCTTGTGTAAAAGCCAGATCCAGATTGGCAGCCGATAGATTATCCAATTTGTCAGTCAGTTTCAGATCGTCAGTAATGTCCATACCAAGCGTAAATTTCAGCATTTTCATCGCCACATCACGCAGCCTGTTGGTATTATTAAGGTTGCTGTTGATAGAAGCGAGGGTGATCTGTAACTGTTCAACATTTTCTTCCTCAATCAAACCATTTTTATAGGTTTCCTGTGTATCACTTAAGGTTTTAGATAAAGTGGCCTTGTTTTTTTCAAGGATGGCAATGCTTTCTTCTGCAAGCAAAACATTACCATAAGCATTAATAACCATTTCCCTGATTTCGGAATTGTTTTTAAGCTTAGCATTCTGATAAAACTTCAAATATGTTTTTGAAGCCTGAAGCGCAACAATGTAGGAACCGTCAAAAATAAGCTGGCTTAAAGTAGCCCTGGCATTCATATTCTGTTTGGTACCAAAGGCAACTTCTACAAAATCACCGGGCTGGCCACCAAAAAACTGTGCCGGAACCACCGATTTCTGCAGTTCAAAATTGTATTGGTAATCAACATTGGCATTAATTTGCGGCAAACCGGCAGCTGTGGTTTCCCACTTTTTCTGTCTGGCCGCAGCAATGTCCCTGTTGGCATTAATTGAGGAATAGCTATGCTCCAGCGCATGGTCAATAGCCTGTTGGAGGCTAAAAGAGTAGCTTTCCTTCTTTTCCTGAGCCTGCACCAGCGAAACTAACAGGAAAGAGAGTAATAAAAGGTTCTTTTTCATGGATTATGGTTTAAGTCGTGAGATTATGTATTTGTTTTTGTTTTTCTAATTCTTCAATTCCTAAAGATGTTGCAATAGCCCTGGTGTGATATTCAAGTGCTTTTGCCTCAAGTTCATAAGCATCTTTTTCCAACATTGTATTCTCATTAATGGAAAAAATAAGCGTGTAATAGAACTTTACAGCAGCCTCAACATCTGTTTCCTTGCGGTACAGCCCTTCAACAATTCCCTTTTGGATGTTTTGGCGGAACATTTGGCTGCAGTCCTCTATTTCATTCGCCATCATCTTGTTGTATATTTCAGGATAATGCTTTTTAAGCTGATACGCAGGCGACTGGTCAAACGACTGAAACATCTGTTTGAACATTTCACGCATCACAAAATTTTCAGCAATAGCATTATAATTTTGGGAAATAACATCCTCCATCATCTGATGGATTTTTTGATGTACCACTTCAGTTCCTTCTTCAATCAGCGATTCTTTATTGCTAAAATATTTATAGATTGTTTTTTTGGAAATACACATCTCCCCCGCAATATCATCCATAGTAACACTCTTGAAACCCAGTTTCAGGAACATGTCAGTTGCTTTTTTGATGATTTTATCTTTCATGATATGTTAAAATTATGAGGCAAAAATAATATGGAAACTTTTAACACTAAAATAGTTTCCAAAGTATTAACGAAAATTTAACATTGCAAAATGCGATGCTTTTGTAATGCCGATAGAATAACTTAAATTAGCCACCCGAGTCTCGCAATGAAAACGGGACGGATTGTATGAAGTAAAATTATTTTCATGTACCCAATATCATATTACCAGGACATAATAGCCACACATTTTAAAGCACTTTCCTTAAAGAAAGAGCCCCGTAATCTATACGAACCTATCCGTTATATTCTTGCATTAGGAGGTAAAAGGCTACGTCCGGTTCTCACATTGATGTCTGCTGAAATCTTCGGAGCAGATTATAAAAGAGCCTTGGCAGCAGCTACCGCTGTAGAAGTTTTTCACAATTTCTCCCTAATCCACGATGATATTATGGACGACGCACCGCTCAGGAGGGGAAACGAAACGGTTCATGAAAAATGGAATATCAACACCGGAATACTTTCCGGTGATGCCATGCTCATACTGGCCTATCAGTATTTCGAAGAATATGAGCCCAAAACTTTCAGGGATTTGGCACAGTTGTTCAGCAAAACTGCCCTTGAAGTCTGCGAAGGCCAGCAATACGACATGGACTTTGAAACCCGTGATGATGTTACGATTCCCGAATATTTGAAAATGATTGAATACAAAACTGCAGTTTTGGTAGGTGCTGCAATGAAAATGGGAGCTATTGTGGCTCAAACATCAGAAGAAAACGCCAATTCAATTTATGATTTTGGACTAAATCTAGGTATAGCATTTCAACTTCAGGACGATTACCTGGATGCTTTTGGTAATCCGGAAACTTTCGGAAAGCAGTTGGGAGGCGATATTATCGAAAACAAGAAAACCTATCTGTATCTCAGAGCATTGGAATTTGCCTCAGCCAATGAAAAAGAGCAATTATTGCATTTGTTTTCTATCCAACCAAGTGATAATACAGATAAAATCAATTCTGTAAAACATATTTTCAATCAGACCGGAGCTTCAGCAGCTACCCAAAAAGCAATAGAGGATTATACTTTTAAAGCTTTAGACACTTTGGAAAAAATGAATATCAGCCCGGATAAAAAAGGAATGCTGAAAGCTTTTGCAGAAAAATTAATGAATAGGGATGTCTAGCTTTATCGCACCTACAACCACAGACCAGTTACTTTCGGAAGCCGAAAAAGAAAGCCTGTATTCTAAACTCATCGAGCAGATTAATAAGGATTTTAATTTTGCCAACGAAGGCATCGACTTTCCACAAAGCACAACACCGGACGAACTCAAGGTACAACTCCACGAAAAAGTGTACCGGATGATTCAATATAAATATACCGAATTACTGAACCTGCTTTACATTATAGATGTTCCCGAAAACAATGTTAAGGCACTCGATGGAGCAGATGCCATAGCACTTTCAGAACAAATAGCCTTTCTGATATTAAAACGGGAATGGATGAAGGTTTGGTTTAGGAACCGGTATTAAAAATAAACCCTTACAAAAGGCATGAAAGCACTGCCGTAAATGTCTTTGTCTTTATCATAAAGTAGGTTAACACGCCCACCTATAGTAACATTTTCCTCCTGATAACCCGCACCCACAAATAAGCCGGTATTCCAGAAACTACGATTGTAATTGCCGCCCAAATCAAAATATTTATTATTCACATTGGTCTCTTCAACTTCCAGCGACAATTGAATCATTTCAACCGGATTGAACAAGCTGATTAAGCTTCCGCCATAAACATTAGAAGAATAATAATCCTTTTGTTTAAGGTAACTATATTGCACTCCCGTACCCAAAGAAACATATTTGTTGAAAGTATAAATAGCGCTCGGCGCCACAGTAATATTGGTAAAACCACTGCCGACAGACAATCCAAGTCCGCCTCCAAAATGCACATTTTCCCAGAAAGCCCCAGTTTTGGCTTTAGGTAAAGACGTTTGCTGACCATAAAACAATCCCGAAAACAGCAAAAAAACCGAAGTCCAAAAGACTTTAAACTTGTTCTGTGAAAATGAAGGTTTCATCATTTTTTAGATTTGAATTTTAAAAGCATAAAAGTATCTAAAATAATTATTAATTTCTGCCAATTATTGTACTTTTGCCAAACTATTTACACAAATCAGGATATTCAATAATATTATGGATAGGTTTTCCTTTTTAAACGCAGCACATACCGATTTTTTTGCCCAATTATACGATCAATATCTTCAAAACCCGGACAGCGTAGAACCAAGCTGGAGGGCCTTCTTTCAGGGGTTCGACTTTGGAATGACGACTTACAATGAAGAATATGCTGCTGAAGCATCGGTACAGCAATTGGCCAATTATGCTGCAAACGTTCCGGCAAACGGACAGGTTTCAGAAAAACTTCAGAAAGAATTCAACGTTTTAAAACTGATTGACGGCTATCGTTCCCGTGGGCATTTGTTCACAGAAACCAATCCGGTTCGTGACAGAAGGATTTATACGCCAAACCTCGATATCGAAAACTTCGGACTGACTTCAGCCGATTTAGATACTGTTTTTGATGCCGCTAAAGTATTAGGACACCAGCCTCAAACCTTAAAGGAAATCATCACTCATCTTAAAAATGTATACTGCCAACACATTGGTATTGAATACATGTATATGAGAAAACCTGAGGTAATCCAGTGGATTCAGGACCGAATCAACATCAACGATAACCTCCCTAATTTTGATGCTGACCAAAAGAAACATATCCTTGGAAAACTAAACGAAGCCGTTTCATTTGAGAATTTCCTTCATACCAAATACGTGGGACAAAAACGTTTTTCGCTGGAAGGCGGAGAAAGTTTAATCCCGGCATTAGATGCTGTAATCGAAGCCGCAGCAGAAAAAGGAGTAGAGCATTTCGTAATGGGAATGGCGCACCGTGGACGTTTGAACGTTTTAGCCAATATCTTTGGGAAACCAACACAGGACATCTTCTCCGAATTTGACGGAAAAGATTACGACAAAGAATATTTCGATGGAGACGTGAAGTACCACTTAGGACTTACCTCCGAAAGAAAAACCAAATCCGGAAAGAAAATCAACATCAATCTGGCGCCAAACCCTTCACACTTAGAGACGGTAGGAGCCGTAATCGAAGGAATTTCAAGAGCAAAACAGGATAAATATTTTCCAAATGATTTCTCTAAAGTATTGCCAATTGCCGTTCATGGCGATGCCGCAGTAGCCGGGCAGGGAATCGTTTACGAAATTGTACAGATGTCACAACTTGACGGTTACAAAACAGGAGGAACCATTCACATTGTAATCAATAACCAAGTTGGATTTACCACTAACTATCAGGATGCACGTTCGTCAACGTACTGCACCGATGTGGCTAAAGTAACCCTTTCCCCGGTATTGCACGTAAATGCAGATGATGCCGAAGCTGTGGTGCACGCTATGCTGTTTGCATTAGATTTCCGTATGCAGTTTGGGCGGGATGTATTTATTGACTTGCTGGGATACAGAAAATATGGGCATAACGAAGGAGATGAGCCCCGTTTTACGCAACCGGTTTTATACAAACTGATAGCACGCCACAAAAATCCACGTGATATTTACTCAGAAAAATTGGTTACAGCCGGAATCGTTGATGCGGCTTATTTAACCAAAATAGAAAATGACTACAAAGCCAAACTTGATGAAAATCTTCAGGAATCCCGTAAAAAAGACCTGACCATCATCAAGCCGTTCCTTCAGGACGAATGGAAAGGTTATGTTCAGGTTTCAGATGATGAAATGCTGAAAAAAGTCGATACCAAATTTGACAAAAAGAAACTCGATGAAATCATTGTTTCCGTTTCTACACTGCCGGCGGATAAAAAATTTATCAGCAAAATATCTAAAATCGTTACAGACCGCAAAACGATGTACGACAATGATGTTATCGATTGGGGAACAGCAGAAACATTGGCTTACGGAACACTTCTTACCGAAGGGTATGACGTACGTATTTCAGGACAGGATGTAGAAAGAGGAACTTTCTCACACCGTCACGCAGTAGTAAAAGTTGAAGACAGCGAAGAAGAAGTAGTATTACTCGATACCGTAAAAGGCAAAAAAGGGCAATTCCATATTTTCAATTCCTTCCTTTCAGAATACGGAGTACTCGGATTTGATTACGGATATGCATTGACAAACCCTAATGCACTTACTATTTGGGAGGCCCAATTTGGAGATTTTTCTAATGGAGCCCAAATCATGATTGACCAATACATCTCCTGCGGAGAAGACAAATGGAACAACCAAAACGGAATCGTACTCTTGTTGCCTCACGGATACGAAGGACAGGGAGCAGAACACTCCTCAGCCCGTATGGAACGGTACTTACAACTTTGCGCCCGCCACAATATGTTCGTAGCCGATTGTACCACACCGGCCAACTTCTTCCACCTGCTAAGAAGACAGATGAAAACCAAATTCCGCAAACCATTGGTAGTATTTTCACCAAAAAGTTTGCTGCGTCACCCATCATGTGTTTCCACGAGAGAAGAACTATACAACGGACAATTCCAGGAAACCATTGATGACAATACGGTAGATAAGAAAAAAGTAAAAACCGTAGTTTTTGTAACAGGAAAATTCTATTACGATATTCTGGCCGAAAGACAAAATTTAGAAAGAAATGATGTAGCTTTGGTACGTATTGAGCAGTTATTCCCATTACCGGTAGAACAGCTGAAAGCCATAATCAAAAGCTATCCAAATGCCGATGATTTCGTATGGGCACAGGAAGAACCGAAAAATATGGGAGCTTACGGCTACATGCTTATGAATTTTGATTTAGTACCTTGGAGGCTCGCATCACTCAAAGCTTATGCTGCTCCGGCAGCAGGAAGTCATACAAGAGACAGACGCCGCCACGCCGACGCAATCCGAATGGTATTCGACAAGAATTTGTTTAGATAACGAGCGACTCACGCATCTTGTCTCGTCATAAGTGACGAGATCGGGGCTAAAAGGATAAATAACAATACAAAATAGTTTAGGATAGGTATTTAACTTATAAACCTCATAAACTTATAAACTTTTAAACTAAAAGACATGATTTTAGAAATGAAAGTCCCGTCACCGGGAGAATCGATTAAAGAAGTTGAAATCGCTACTTGGTTAGTAAAAGACGGCGATTATGTAGAAAAAGACCAGGCCATTGCTGAGGTTGATTCTGATAAAGCTACATTAGAATTACCAGCGGAAGCAAGCGGAATCATTACCCTAAAAGCAGAAGAAGGCGATGCAGTTGCCGTTGGTGCAGTAGTTTGTTTAATCGATACTTCTGCAGCTAAACCAGACGGTACAGCTCCGGCAAAAGAAGAAGCTAAGCCTGCTACGGAAGCTCCTAAAGCAGAAGCTCCTAAAAAAGAAGAACCTAAAGCTGCTCCGGCTCCTGTTGCTGCACCATCGTATGCCGCTCAGACGCCATCACCGGCAGCTAAGAAAATATTAGATGAGAAAAGCATCCAGCCATCCGAAGTAGTGGGAACAGGCAAAGGCGGAAGAATCACCAAAGAAGACGCCGTAAATGCAGTACCTTCTATGGGAACGCCAACAGGCGGAAGCCGTGGCTCTGAAAGAACCAAACTTTCTATGTTGCGCCGCAAGGTTGCAGAAAGATTAGTAGCTGCAAAAAACGAAACTGCAATGCTTACTACTTTCAATGAAGTAGATATGACCGAAATCTATGCATTACGTGAGCAGTTCAAAGAAGAATTCAAAACCAAACACGGTTTAGGATTAGGCTTCATGTCATTCTTTACTAAGGCTGTTACCAGAGCATTACAATTATATCCTGATGTAAATTCCATGATTGATGGGCAGGAGAAGATATCGTATGATTTCTGTGATATTTCAGTAGCCGTATCAGGACCAAAAGGATTGATGGTTCCGGTAATGAGAAATGCAGAATTGTTATCGTTCCGTGGTGTGGAAGCCGAAATCAAACGTTTGGCTTTACGTGCCCGTGACGGACAGATTACTGTAGATGAAATGACTGGAGGAACCTTTACTATTTCTAACGGAGGAGTTTTTGGAAGTATGTTGAGTACTCCAATTATCAATCCGCCACAATCCGGTATTTTAGGGATGCATAACGTTGTGGAAAGAGCAATTGTTAAAAACGGCCAAATCGTTATCGCACCGGTAATGTTTGTAGCCTTATCATACGACCACCGAATCATTGATGGACGCGAGTCTGTTGGATTCCTGGTTGCAGTAAAAGAAGCACTGGAAAATCCGGTAGCTATCTTAATGGATAACAACCCGAGAAAAGCTTTAGAGCTATAAGGGTTTTCCGTTCCGCCGATGCGGACGCCTCTATATTTGATCCCGCTTAGTTTTGCTAAGCGGGATTTTTTTATTTTAAGGAAGAGCATTAATGGCTGCTACCATTTGATCCTGTGTTCCGATTGTAGTTTCAGATAAACTAAAATTATAAATAGCGCCTGCTGTTATGGTAGCCTGTTTTATAGCATAGCGCCACTGCCCGTTTGACTCTGAGGCGAAAATGATGTGGCAGGTAAGTCCAATTGGAATCTGACCATAATGTTCTGTAAATAACCCTGTATCTGAATCATATTTGTCTAGTTTTGCTAAAGCATTTCCGTTACCGTCATAATGGAGGTAGATGTCGCAATTTTGATTATTATATCCGGCAGGAACTGAGGCAAGGATAGTGGTTTTTGGTCTGGGGTCACTATAAAAGCAATCTACATTTGTCCAGCCAAAATGATTTAAATAAGCAAAATAACTTACGTTTTCTACGGGATTTCCTTGACCATTATTTAAAAAAACACCGTTAGGAGCTGTCAAATCAGGTGTTGCAGGTACCCATACACTATCCTGTTCTGCGAAATTCCATAAAGTCATGTCTGGGTTTCCATTCCCTGTGCTATCTGTTAAGGTAGTTGGTATTCCTAATGAAATGGAACCATTCAAATCTAACTGCTGTCCATTTTGAGTGGCACTGATATAGAATTCGCCTCCGGAAAGCAGCATCGCCCGTTTTCCATCGGGCATTTTTCCCATAGTATGTTTGCCTGTCGCCGCCATACCACCACCATCAAAAAGCTCTATATATTCTATTTTAATCTGACCAGAGGTGATTGGGTAGCCATTTAAGCTTAAGGCAGTCGTAGCAAGGTCAATCGTGACACCTTTTGAAGAGGTAAAGTGGGCATAGCCATCCTGGGCGTTGAAATAGAAATGTTGGGTAGATGATGTTATAGCCTGTTGTTTTATGTTGCTGTAACTACTGGCGTTTGGTATTGAGGTCGTATTTTCGCCCGAACAGCTGTAAAGCATTAATGCGAGTATGCCAATTGGGGCTGACAAGGAATAAATGATTTTTTTCATGGTGTTTTGTTTAGGTTTTACAA
>CAMFLD010000091.1 GCA_945957245.1 uncultured Flavobacterium sp.
GTAGATTCCTTATAGAAAGTGGCGGATTTACTTCTAAAGGAACGCATTATAAAAAATGCAGGGTAAACGTTATTGTTCCTGATAAAATAAATGAGGATGTAAATCTCCAGTTCGAGAAATTAAAATCGAGGTTTACAACCGAAAATGAAGTTTTTAAATATGCTGGTCGCCCGAGAAATATTAGCGTCGATACTCAAGTAAAAGACGGTGTGTTAGAATTTATTGATTTCCCTACAATGCTGACTTCAAATTCTACAGAAAAACTGAGATTTTATTATTCTGGTAAACCCATTATTGCCAAACGGGCTCCATGGGATGGCGGGTTTGTTTATGCTAATGACGCACAAGGCAAACCATGGATAGGTGTTGCCTGTCAGGGAACAGGAGCCAGCTTATGGTATCCGGTAAAAGATTCCCAAAGCGATGAACCTGATTATGGTGCAACCATTAAAGTTGCTGTTCCAAATGGTTTAATGGACGTCTCAAACGGAAGATTTTTAGGGAGCGAAGATTTGAAAAATGGTTACACGCGTTGGGATTGGGAAGTCAAAAATCCAATCAATACTTATTCCATCAATGTAAATATAGCCGATTATGCTCATATCCATGATACCTATAAAGGTTTGGATTTGGACTATTATGTCCTACGGGAAAATGAAGCCAAAGCCAAAGAGCATTTCGAACAGGTTAAACCCATGATGGACTGCTTTCAGTCTAAATTTGGTCCTTATCCTTTTGCCAATGATGGCTATAAATTAGTTGAAACTCCTTATTTAGGTATGGAGCATCAAAGCGCTGTAGCTTATGGAAATAAATATTTAAACGGCTATTTGGGATTTGACCGTTCCAAAACCGGTGTGGGTTTGCTTTTCGATTATATCATCATTCACGAAAGCGGACACGAATGGTTTGGAAATGCCATAACTTCTAAAGACAGTGCCGATATGTGGATACATGAAGGCTTTACAACTTACGCCGAGTCTGTTTTTGCCGAATGCCAATATGGCTATGATAAAGCGCAGCTTTATATCAATGGCGTTAAAAGAAATGTAGACAATAAGGAACCTATAATTGGTCCCTATGGCGTAAATAAAGAAGGAGCCAGCGATATGTATGAAAAAGGTGCCTTGATGCTCAACACATTGAGACATGTAGTAAATAATGATACAAAATGGTGGAAAATATTTTTAAAATATTCAGAAACTTTTCATAATAAAATCATTGATACCGAAACCGTTATTGATTTTTTCAATAAAGAAACGGGAATGAATCTCACCCCAATTTTCAATCAGTATCTAAGATATGCCAACATTCCACATTTGGAAATGAAGATTGTCAAAAATAAACTGCAATTTCGCTGGGAAGCTGATGAAACAGCATTTGCAATGCCAATCGATATAAAAATCAAAGGAAAAATGTTCCGGATTACCCCAACAACTGATTGGAAAAAATCAAAAATCAAAGTCATTTCACTCGCAGATATCGAGGTTATGGTCAATGATTTTTATGTAAATGTTAATTAAACATGTAAAATAAATTTGTCCTTTTAGTCAATAAAAAATCCCGAATCATCGGGATTTTTTATTGGTTAGAATTTACCATAAAAACCGGTAATGTCAAAATAGACAACTTTTTCAACTTTGTCAGAGGTGAGTATACGCATTATATCATAATATCTGGAACCTTTAGAAGACGTTCCCTGACTTATCATGCTATATCCCGGAAACATTTTTGCAAGGATAGCATATTCTTTACCTACACCAGCAGATTCATTTGCTGCTTTGATAACTATAGCTTTTTCAATAGTGGAGCCATCTTTTCCGTCGGTTGAAGCAGTAGTTGTTACATTCGAATCAGCAGAAACAGTCGAAGATGAGTTTTTACTGGAAGAACAGGAATAAATTGAAATCAGAATGATACAAATAAATAGTTTTTTCATAATATTTTACTTTAATGTTTCCCTTCGTATTACTTTTCCACTAGGTGTTTCCTTAAATTTGTGGATAAAAATAATCTCTTTGGGTTTTTCATATTTATCAAGGTTATCATAGAGTGAATCATCAAAATCATGCTTCTCTCCTTCTATTACCAAAACTACTTTATGCCCAAGTTCATGGTCTGGTTTTGAGGAAATAAAGAAACGCTCTTGTATTCTTCCGGCTAATTTTTCTTCAATCTGTTCTGGAATCAATTTAATTCCGCCACTATTGATTACATTATCCATTCTTCCAAGGAAAATAAACTGATTTTCATTAACCAGTTCCACAATATCATTGGTAATAATAACTTCGTCCGAAATCCTTGGAGCATGGATTACCAAACAATTCCTGTCATCATAAGAGATGGTCACATTGGGCAAAACCGTAAACGCTTTTTCTCCCAGCTTCCTGGCGGCAATATGGGTAATCGTTTCAGTCATACCATAAGTCTCGTAAACTTCAGTGGGCAGTTTGAGTAATTGTTTTTCCAAAGCCTTATTGATTGAGGCTCCACCTACTATCATTTTCTTTACTTTCTTCAATTCGCTTATAGAGTTTTGAGCCTGTAACGGCACCATTGCGACAAAGTCAAATTCGAACTCATTATTATCAAGCGGATGCGAACTTGGAGCAACAAATTCAAGATCAAATCCTAAAATCATGGCTCTGACCAACATCATTTTCCCGGCCACATATTTCACCGGCAGACATTGTAATGCTTTATTTCCGGGCCTTAGATCAAAAAAATCTCCTGTTGCCAAAGCAGAATCAACCATAGCCTGCTTGCTGACAGAAATAATCTTGGGTTCTCCGGTAGTGCCCGATGTCTGCATTTCAATATAATTCTTACTGTCAAACCAATCCAAAA
Organism: uncultured Flavobacterium sp.; assembly: GCA_945957245.1. Lineage (GTDB taxonomy): Bacteria > Bacteroidota > Bacteroidia > Flavobacteriales > Flavobacteriaceae > Flavobacterium. Next base: position 2,848 of record CAMFLD010000091.1, read on the forward strand.
GGAAATCACCGACAGGTTTTTCAAAATCTTCTCCTTCCTTAATAAAACTGTAAGCTACACGGCACAAATCTTCTCTGTCAAGATGAAAACCATTCAGTTTAAATTGATTGTGGACATTTTCGTAGGTTGGGCTATTCATAACTTTGTGTATTTTGGTTTGTTTCAACTTTTATTACTTTTCCAAACAGTCTTTCTTTCCAATTATTCCATTTGTATTTTTTTGCTAAAATGAAAATAATGATTGGATAAACTATTAATATGGATAGTATCATTTCATGAAGTGTATCTGCCGGATTTTCTTTTCCGGAATACCTGAATAATGCATCTGTTTTAAGTGCGGTAAAATCAGATGTTATTAAAATGGAAGCCATAAGGTTATTGCCAAAATGAAACCCAAGTGCCAACTCCATTCCTTCATCCATAAGCGTCATGATACCTAACAATAATCCGGTTCCAATATAAAAAGTCATTACCCCATATCCCATTTCAGCCACTTCAGGATTGGCACTGTGCAATAAACCAAATATTAGGGATGTTACTATTAATGGCGTCCATTTATTCCTTACGGCAATTCCGAGTTGCTGCATAATATATCCTCTGAAAAGGTATTCTTCAAGTCCAATCTGAAAAGGAAAAAGCAATAAACTTAATAACAATAGTATGGTAAATTTTACAGGATGAAAATTCCATACAATATCAGAACTATCATTATAATAGGACAATCCAAAGCTAATCAATGTAAAAAGAATAATCAGTCCGGACGAAAAGAAAATCCTTTTAAAATCAACCTTCTTTCTAGAAGTGGTAAGTGAAAGAATACTTCTTTGATGCAAAAAATAAACCAGTACAAATAACAAACCTAATAAAAACACAAAAGGCAACAGGTTGAGTACCAATGCTACATTATTCGGAAATGAATTTACTATCTTTTCACTTTCCTCTATGGCTTCTTTTGGCAACACAAAAAAAGCAATAATATTAGCAATAAAAATACCTGTTGTGAGTAAGAGCGTTATCAAAATGCGCCACCAGTCATTTTTACCTTTATAAGCTTGTTCAATAAACATAAATAAACCATTTTTTGTTTCGCCTAAGTTAACTTATTTCTATTAAAATTGGTTACTTTGCAAAAAAATTATGTTACAGATACTCCATAATCCGAGATGTGGAAAATCAAGAGATTGTTTGGCTTTTGTTACAGAAAGCAACCAGCCTTTTGAAATCATCAATTACCTTGAAAATCCCCTTAGTGTTGACGGGCTTAAAGAACTTATTAAGAAACTGAACGTTAAGCCAATTGATATTGTACGTCAAAAAGAAACCATCTGGATTGATAACTATAAAGGCAAAAAACTGACCAATCTACAAATCCTAAAAGCTATTGCCAAGTATCCCATTTTGATGCAAAGACCTATCGTTATTGAGGGTGACAAAGCAATTATAGGGCGGGAACCCGATGCTCTCAGAGCTTTCTTAAAATAACATTTAACAAAGATTTAGCAGAAAGGGCCTAAACCTAACTGTATTTTTGTGGTCTTTTAAGAGAGTTTAAATCTATATCATGAAAAAAATCCATTTAATTTTATCTGTACTTTTATTACTAACCTCAATTACTGTTTTTGCACAAAACAAACCGGAAAGGCCTAAAATAACCATTACCGGGAAAATCATCGAAAAATCCACAAAGCTGCCTTTAGAATACGCTACAGTCACCTTTAAAAACAGTCGAAACCCAAAATTGATTTTTGGTGGAATTACAGATAATAAAGGAGAATACAGTGTTGAAGTAGTGGCCGGTACTTATGATATCACTTTCGAATTTATCTCTTTTAAACCCACATTGGTTAAACAAAAACAATTAACCGAATCAACAAATCTGGGAACTACCACACTTGACGAAGATGCTACCCAGCTTAATGAAGTGGTTGTTCGTGCAGAGAAATCTACTGTAGAGATAAAACTGGATAAGAAAGTATATAATGTAGGCCAGGATATGATTGTAAAAGGTGGAACAGCAAGCGACGTACTCGATAACGTTCCATCAGTAACCGTTGACGCAGATGGAAATGTTGCTTTGCGTGGTAACGACAATGTAAAAATACTCATTGACGGAAGACCTTCAAATGCTATCAATATTACTGATGCACTCAAATCCATTCCGGCTGATGCGTTGGACAAAGTTGAAGTCATTACAAATCCCTCAGCACGTTATAATGCGGAAGGTGGCGGCGGAATCATCAACATCGTACTAAAAAAAGGAAAAAATCAGGGATTAAACGGAACAGTGATTGCCAGTTCAGGTTATCCGCAAACCTACGGTTTGACTGGTACAATAAACTACAAAACAAAAGAATTTAATCTCTTTACAACTCAGGGATACAATTATCGAAACAGTCCCGGAAATGCGTATACCGATTCAAGATACTTAAATGCAGACAATTCTACAAAAGACTTCATGCATGAAAACAGGGATACAGAACGATTAAATAAATCCTATAATGCCACTATCGGAGTGGATTGGTTTTTGGATAAATCAACCACATGGACCAATGCTTTGAACTACAGAAGAAGTACCGGAGACAACCGTGACGATGTTTGGCAAAACTATTATGATATCAACCACGATTTTACTTCTTCAATAAACAGGATAAACAACGAAGACACAAAAAGTCAAAACGTTGAATTCACTACAAACATCACCAAAAACTTCAAAAAGGAAGGTCATAAGTTGACCATCGATGGTTCCTTTTCCTCCAATATAGATAAAAGTCTGGCGACCATAAATGAAATATCATCAGTCAATCCAGCTCTCCATATAGACGGTACCATCAACAATCAAACACAAAGCAGGAATTCTATTCAGGCTGATTATGTCTTACCTGTTGGCAAAGGTGGACAGTTTGAAGCAGGTTACCGTGGAGACTTCTCTAAAAACCTTACAGACTATGCTGTCGAAAGAGATGGAGTAATCCAGCCAAACTATACCAATACCTTAGAATACAAAGAAAAAGTAAATGCGCTTTACACCCAATACGGATTCAAAATCAATAAATTTTCAACACTTTTAGGATTGCGTTGGGAAGATTCAGATATTGATGTCAATCAATTGGCAACAAGCGACTTTACCAATAAAAGATACAACAACTTTTTCCCAAGTGCTTTTTTTACCTATGAAATTAATGATAAAAGCAGTGCATCCATCAGCTACAGCCGCAGGATTCAAAGACCAAGGGGAAGACAGCTGAATCCGTTCAACAACCTATCAAGTAACGTAAATATCATGGTGGGTAATCCCGATTTAAATCCGGCTTACACTGATGCTGTCGATTTAGGTTATATGAAACGTTGGAACAAACTAACGTTCAACACTTCATTATACGGAAACAAGACCACAAGCGTTTTCCAACAGGTAAGAATTCAAACCGGAACATTGCCGGACGGAACCGCTGTCATTACAACAAAACCAATCAATTTATCCACTGAATATCGCAGCGGATTTGAATTCACCTTCAATTATACCCCATACAAATGGTGGAGGCTTAATTCAAACTTCAACCTGTTTTATGTAAAGACACAAGGAAATTATGCATATACTGATCCCAGCAACAATCCAATTGTACAGAATTTTGATTTCGAAACCACATCCTGGTTTACCCGTTTAACGTCAAAAATCACATTGCCATACAAAATCGACTGGCAGACCAATATGACCTACAATGGTGAACAGAAAAACAGACAGGGAAAAACAGCAGGCAACTTCAGTATGAATATGGCACTTAGCAAAGACATATTGAAAGACAAAGGAACTATAGCCCTAAATGTAAATGATGTCTTCAACTCCAGAAAAAGAATTCAGGATACCTTTCTAGATCAGACTGTAGATTCTCATAGCGAAATGCAATGGCGTGTTAGAAGCGTTAATCTTTCGTTTACCTACAGGTTCAATGTTCAGAAATCCGACAGGGAAAAAGAAAAACGCAGACAAAACAACCAGCAACAAGACGATAATAATGGAGATTATCAAGGATAAGCTCAAAAAAAAGCCCCGAATATCGGGGCTTTTTTTAAACAAAAACTTAATTTAAGATTTTTGTTGGGCTTCTTTCTGAGCTTTCTTTTCCTGTAACAACTCTGAAACACCTCCATAAATCCAATAAGGAACAATAAAAGTGATCAAGAAAATCATTAACCAGAAACCGATTGTTAGAACGGTTAAGAAAGTTAAGAAACCTAAATACTGTTGAAATTCAAACATGTTTTCCGGAATTTTTTTGAATTATACGCAAATGTAAGCTTAATATTTCTGCTGACCAAGAACAAAATCCATTTTTATTAAACACTTTTTATCCGTATTTTTGGGCTTGATTTTTTAGGAGCTGTTTCCCGCTTTCCACACCGCATGGCGGTTTGTTGCAATCGGGGCTAAAAAAAAGAAACTACTTTATTAACATATAACAATACAAAAATGGAATACAGGATTGAAAAAGACACCATGGGTGAAGTTAAAGTTCCCGCAGACAAATACTGGGGAGCACAAACCGAACGTTCAAGGAATAATTTTAAAATAGGGCCATCAGCTTCAATGCCAAAAGAAATTGTTGAAGGATTTGCCTACCTGAAAAAAGCAGCTGCTTATGCCAACTGCGAATTAGGAGTACTCTCTACAGAGAAACGTGATGCCATTGCCGCAGTTTGTGATGAAATCCTTGAAGGCAAACTCGAGGGTGAATTTCCATTGGTAATCTGGCAAACAGGTTCCGGTACACAAAGCAACATGAATGTTAATGAAGTGATTGCCAATCGCGCTCAAGTATTGGCCGGATTCAAAATTGGTGAAGGCGAAGCCGTAGTAAAAGCCAATGATGATGTAAACAAATCACAATCCTCTAATGATACCTTCCCAACCGGGATGCACATTGCCTGCTACAAATCAGTAGTAGAAATTACTATCCCCGGAGTAGAAAAACTACGCAATACCCTTGACAAAAAAGCCAAAGAATATATGAACGTAGTCAAAATCGGAAGAACACACCTTATGGATGCCACACCGCTTACCTTAGGTCAGGAACTTTCCGGTTATGTAGCCCAATTGGATTACGGAATCAAAGCACTTAAAAATACGTTAGCACATCTTTCAGAAGTAGCCCTTGGCGGAACGGCAGTAGGCACCGGATTAAATACACCGGCTGGTTATGACAAACTGGTTGCGCAATACATCGCTAAATTCACAGGACACCCTTTTGTAAGTGCTCCAAACAAATTCGAAGCCTTGGCCTCTCATGATGCTATTGTGGAAAGCCACGGAGCGCTAAAACAATTGGCCGTTTCCCTTAACAAAATTGCTAACGATATCCGTATGCTGGCTTCAGGACCACGTTCCGGAATTGGAGAAATCTTCATTCCGGAGAATGAACCGGGTTCTTCAATCATGCCAGGAAAAGTAAACCCAACACAATGTGAGGCCATGACTATGGTATGTGCTCAGGTAATGGGTAATGATGTGGCCATAGCCGTTGGTGGTATGCAGGGTCATTATGAACTGAATGTTTTCAAACCCGTAATGGCAGCCAACTTCCTTCAGTCTGCCCGTCTTATCGGAGATGCCTGTATATCTTTTGAAGAACACTGCGCCAGCGGAATTGAGCCAAATCATAAACGCATCAAAGAATTGGTTGACAATTCATTGATGTTGGTAACAGCCTTAAATACCAAAATCGGTTATTACAAATCAGCTGAAATCGCTCAGACAGCCCACAAAAATGGAACAACTCTAAAAGAAGAGGCTGTTCGCTTAGGTTATGTATCTGCAGAAGATTTTGATGCCTGGGTTAAACCCGAAGACATGGTTGGAAGTCTAAAATAAATTTACATCAAATTCTAAATAAAAAAAATCCCGCTCAAAAGGCGGGATTTTCCGATCTGTCAAAATCAAAC
>CAMFLD010000092.1 GCA_945957245.1 uncultured Flavobacterium sp.
CCCTGCAACTATCGAGTTGAACCTTGACCAAGCAGTTCAATGGTTACACAATGGTGCGCAGCCAACAGACACTGCAAGAGCTATCCTTTCTTACAAAGGTGCCCTTATGAAACACCACCTTGACGGAGGAGTTCGTAAAGGAGCTTTAACTCAAGAGCAGGCTGATGCAAAATTGGCAAAATGGTTAGAAGAAAAAGCAAACAAAGTAACGACTAAAACAGAAGGTTTATCAAAAGCGAAAGCTGATGCTAAAGCTCAATCTTTGAAAGCTGAAAAAGCTGCCAGCGAAAAACGTGCTGCTGCCGCTGCTGAAGCTGCAAAAGAAGAAGTTGCTGAGGAAGCTGCTGCTGAAGAAGCACCAGAAGCTGTTGCTGAAGCAGAAGCTCCTGCAGTTGAAGAAACTGCAGCTGAAGTTGCTGCTGAAGAAACTCCTGCTGCTGAAGCTGCCGGCGAAGAAACTGAAGCTTAATACTTCAACAGGCAATTATGCGTAAAAAAGATTGTTTCTATTTAGGTAAAATTGCAAAAAAATTTAGTTTCAAAGGAGAAGTCTTAGTCTATCTTGACACAGATGAACCCGAACTATATGAAAACATGGAATCAGTATTTGTTGAATTCAACAAAAATCTGATTCCATTTTTTATTGAAAACAGCTCACTCCACAAAAATGATTTCCTTCGTGTCAAATTTGAAGATGTCGATTCTGAAGAAGAAGCCGACCGGATGATTGGTTGCGAATTGTACTTACCGCTAAATATGCTTCCCAAACTGGAAGGCAATAAGTTTTATTTTCACGAAGTGATAGGTTTTGAAGTCGAAGACCAGCGTCTTGGCTATATTGGAGAAATTGTTTCCATCAACGACACCACCGCTCAGCCTCTTTTCGAAATCCTGTTTGAAGACCGGGAAATCCTCATACCAATGATTGATGATTTCATCGTCGAGGTAAACCGTGCCAATAAAAAAATCATATTAAACACTCCCGAAGGATTGGTTGATCTATATCTCTAGGAGCTGTTCCCGCTTTCCGCGCTACAAGGTAGCCCGCTGCAATCGGGGCTAGGCCATTAACCTTCAAATCAACACACAAATAAACTACAGTGTCTCAATTCCAGTTCAAACAATTTACCATAAACCAGAACCGATGCGCCATGAAAGTGGGTACAGACGGTGTTTTGCTCGGCGCCTGGGCTCCCATCGAACATAATCCGTTTTCAATTCTGGATATTGGTGCAGGAACCGGAATTTTATCACTAATGCTGGCACAAAGAAGCCATGCCGAACAGATAGATGCCATTGAAATAGACGAAAACGCCTTCGAACAATGCGTCGAAAATTTTGAAGCTTCCCACTGGAATGACCGTTTATTCTGCTTCCACGCCGGATTAGATGAATTCATGGAAGAGCCTGAGGATGTTTACGATTTAATCGTGTCCAATCCACCGTTTTACAGCGAAGATTATAAAACTGAAAACGACTCTAGAGACTTGGCACGTTTTCAGGATGCCATGCCGTTTGAAGATCTCATTGAGGCTGCACAATTACTGCTTTCTGAACATGGAATTTTTGCTGTGATTATTCCGTTTAAGGAAGAAGAGCGATTTATCAGATTGGCTGAGGAATTTAATTTATTCCCATTAAAAATCACAAGAGTCAAAGGTACGCCCACTACCGAAACCAAGCGTAGCCTGATCGCTTTTTCGTTCGATAAAAACATAGCTGCTGCAGAAGACGAACTCATTATAGAAACGGCAAGGCATCAATATACCGAAGATTACACTGCTCTAACCAGAGATTTTTACCTGAAAATGTAATTATCTTTCCATAGGCATAACTATACCAGTCAATCCAGCCTACATTTAACAGTTCGTTATTACAAAAAACCGGGGAAAACGTTAAATTTGGTTTTAAATCAAAGCCAACGCCATGAAAACAAAATTCCTCCTTTTTTGCCTTTTAACCTGTTTCCTTAGCTTTTCCCAGAAAGAAAAAACTATCCACGGAAAGGTCTCTTTTCAGGATACCTACCAAAAGAATATTGACGTCATTAATTTTACCACAAGAAAAATGACTCAGACCAATGATCGTGGAGAATTCCTTATAGATGCCAAAATTGACGATGTACTGATTTTCATGTCTAATAATTTTTTGGATCAAAAATATAAGCTCACCGCAGAGGATTTTGAAAAGAAAACCATTCTTATAAAACTGGTAGAAAAACCGATTCCACTCGATGAAGTTGAAATTACGCAGGTAAAAGCGATAAGAGTGGCCGGAGTTTCTTATAACGATGCCAAAATGACCAAAATAGAAAAAGATGCCGCCAAACCTAAAGTAGAGAATGTTTATACCGGAGAAATGATCAACGGTGTAGATTTTATACAGTTGGGAAAAATGGTGGGCAGCCTGTTTAAAAGAAATAAACCTAAAGAAATGAAACAGGAACCTGTGGCTTTTAAAGAATATGCCAAGGCCAATTTCAAAGAAACATTCTTAACGAAAACCCTCAAAGTGGAACCTGCCGATACCTCCAGGTTTATTGATTTTTGCGATGCTGACCCGAATTCAAAAACGGTTGTTGCAAAAGATGACGAACTCGCCATTCTGCAATTCCTGCTGGCCAAAAAAACAGAGTTTGACAAACTAAAATAGTTTCTTACAGGAAGTTATCCTAGCCCGGATAGCAACGGCATCCTTTAATAAAGCATCTGTTTGTGCTTTATTAAAGATATAGCGGATAGCCGGATCAAGCTCCTAAAATTATCTAAATTCTTCATCGGAATTTTGGTTAAGATTCTTTAGCTTTGCAAACGTTTTCGTAAAAGCGGTAAACGTTTACATTAAAAATAAATTTCTTATGAAGCCAGATTTATTTCAAGCTCCGGATTACTATTTACTGGATGATTTATTGACAGAAGAGCACAAATTAGTTCGTGATTCTGCCCGTGCGTGGGTAAAACGTGAAGTTTCCCCAATTATAGAAGATTATGCACAACGTGCTGAATTCCCTAGCCAAATTATAAAAGGGTTAGGTGAAATCGGAGGTTTTGGCCCTTATATTCCTGAAGAATATGGCGGTGCCGGTTTGGATCAGATTTCTTACGGATTGATTATGCAGGAGATTGAGCGTGGTGACTCAGGGGTTCGTTCCACTTCATCGGTACAGTCTTCGTTGGTAATGTATCCTATCTGGAAATTTGGAACAGAAGAGCAGCGTAAAAAATATTTACCCAAATTAGCTACCGGCGAAATGATGGGATGTTTTGGATTGACAGAACCTGATTTTGGTTCGAATCCGAGTGGAATGGTTACTAATTTTAAGGATATGGGCGACCATTACCTGCTGAATGGTGCCAAAATGTGGATATCAAATGCTCCATTTGCTGACATTGCTGTTGTTTGGGCTAAGAATGAGGAAGGAAGAATCCACGGATTGATTGTTGAACGTGGCATGGAAGGATTTACGACTCCGGAAACTCATAATAAATGGTCGCTTCGTGCTTCTGCAACCGGTGAGCTTATTTTTGATAATGTCAAGGTGCCTAAAGAAAACCTGATGCCGGGCAAAAGCGGATTGGGTGCTCCGATGATGTGTCTGGATTCTGCCAGATATGGAATTGCCTGGGGAGCTATTGGTGCCGCTATGGATTGTTATGACACGGCTTTGCGTTATTCTAAAGAAAGAATCCAGTTTGGCAAACCTATTGCCGGTTTTCAATTGCAGCAAAAGAAATTAGCCGAAATGATTACCGAAATTACCAAAGCTCAGTTACTAACCTGGAGGTTAGGGGTTTTGAGAAATGAAGGTAAAGCTACTACCGCTCAAATTTCGATGGCTAAAAGAAACAACGTAGATATGGCTATTAACATCGCCCGTGAAGCACGCCAGATGTTAGGCGGAATGGGAATTACCGGTGAGTATTCAATCATGCGCCACAGTATGAATCTGGAATCGGTTATTACTTATGAAGGAACCCACGATATACACCTGTTAATCACCGGAAATGACATTACCGGAATTCCTGCGTTTAAATAAGATTAAACAATAGATAAATTTTATTAAAAATGCTTCTCTTTTTTGGGAAGCATTTTTACTTTTACACCAATACAAATCTTTGGTTTGCTTTTAATCGTATATATCCTTAAAAAAGTTATGACAATATCCCACATCAATCAGAAAATCCAGCCACAAAGAGACATTTTACTACAACACCCGCTTTATGGAAAAGTAAAGGGTATAGAAGATTTACATCAATTTCTCGAAGGTCATGTATATGCTGTTTGGGATTTCATGTCATTGCTTAAGGCATTACAGAACAAACTGACCTGCACTACTACTCCTTGGTTTGCTTCGGCTAATCCGGAAACCAGATATCTTATCAATGAGATTGTTCTGGCGGAAGAAAGTGATCTTACCATGGATGGTAAAAGGCTGAGTCACTTTGAAATGTATGTAGATGCCATGAAAGATTGTGGCGCACAGACTTTTGAATTGGAAAACTTTTTGAAGGATGTGGCTGAAACTAAAAATGTTTTTGTTTCCATAAAACACGCAGACCTGCATCCAAAAATCAAAGAATTTTTAGATTTCACTTTCCGTGTTATAGAAGAAGGCAAAACTCATAAGATAGCTGCTGCTTTTACCTTTGGTCGTGAAGACCTTATCCCGAATATGTTTACCGAAATCTTAAGGAATTTCCAACAGCATTTTCCAGAAAACGATTTGGCTAAACTAATCTACTACTTTGAAAGGCATATCGAACTTGATGGTGATGAGCATGGTCCAATGGCGATGCAGATGATTACCGAGCTTTGTGGAGATGACGAACACTTTTGGAAAGAGGTAGAAGAAACTTCGGTTTTAGCCCTTGAAAAGCGTATTGGGCTTTGGGATGCCATTGAGGAAAAAATTATCCAGAAACCGGAATTGGTATAATTAAACTGGTGTTAACCTACAAATAATCAGCGTTCATCGCATTTGTTAACTGCAATTGATTTTTCTCGTTATCTTTGATAGCGAAGAAAGAACCATGAGCAACACAACCCGTTTTTGGCTGATTAACTTTTTGGGATGCCTGGCATTTTTGAGCATTCCCATATTTTCTTCGCCTGATTTTGGAGAAGGATGGAATTTGATATACATAGTTCCCTTCCAAAAAACTTTTGTTCGCTTTGCTCTTTTGCTGGGATTATTTTATGCCAGCTATTATTATTTCATTCCCAGATTGTATTTTGGCAACAGAAAACTACTATTTGCTCTAGGCTTATTAGTTGCTTACACTGCTGTTACCGGATTAACCGATGTTATTTTTGGCAATAATTACAATATGCCGATGCCAAAGCATGATTTTAACCATGCGCCTCCGAATCATTCGTTTTTTTTTGATTCCCAAATTTTTATTCCATTCCTGCTGGTAGTGGCTCTTGCCTTTTTGATAAAAATAAATGCAAGGCTTGCTGATTTGCATGATGAAAAACTCAATGCTGAAGTATCTTACCTAAAAGCGCAGATTAACCCTCATTTTCTTTTCAACACACTCAACAGCCTATATGCCCTAACGCTGCAAAAATCAAATGAAGCTCCTAACGCTGTGCTGAAGCTTTCCGGAATCATGCGTTATGTGGTTACAGAAAGTTCTCAGGATTTTGTAGCCTTGGATAAAGAGATTAATTATATCAAGGATTACATTGAACTTCAAAAGCTTAGACTTGATGAAAGTGTTTTACTTACCTTCGATGTTTATGGTTCTGCAACCGGAAAAGCTATTGCGCCTCTAATCCTGATTCCGTTTATTGAAAATGCCTTTAAATATGGTATTAATCCGGACGAAGATTCTTTTATAAAAATAACGCTTTCTATAGCGCATCAATCCCTGGAAATGAGAGTGCAAAATTCTATGGCTGCTACAGAAATCGATGAAGAGTTTAAAACTGAGGAAGGTCTTAAGAATACGCAAAAAAGGCTGGAGCTAATTTATTCGGGTAATTATGATTTAGTCGTAAATGAAACCGGAAAAATATATGATGTTAACCTAAAAATTCAGCTGGTATGATTCGTGCGATTGCCATAGATGATGAACCTTTAGCATTGCATGTGATTAGTCATTTCTGCGAACAGATTGATTTTATCTCGCTGGAAAAAACTTTTACCAAACAGAATGAAGCGGTTAAGCATCTTAACAAATATCCGGTTGATTTGATTTTCCTGGATATTCAGATGCCCAATAAAAATGGTATTGATTTTTATAAACTGCTCGAAAGCGATGTTATGGTTATTTTCACTACAGCCCATAGTGAGTTTGCCGTTGAAGGCTTTAACGTAAATGCCACGGACTACTTATTGAAACCTTTTTCTTTTGAACGTTTTGAAACTGCTGTTCAAAAAGCACGCAATGAGTACCAATTCCGAAACAATGCCTCGATACAGACGCATCTGATGATTAGAGCTGATTATAAACTGAACCGAATTGAATTTGAAGACATCATGCTGATTGAAGGTTTGGATGATTACATTCAAATCCATCTGAAAAACAAAACCAAAATTGTGGCAAGGATTTCCATGAAAAGCATTCTTGAAAAATTACCACAGACAAAGTTCATACGAATACACCGTTCCTATATCATTCCTTTGAATAAGGTCAAAACGATACAGAGCAAGTCCATACAGATAGATGATTTCCTGGTACCCATTGGTGAAACCTACAAAGATGAATTCGTAAAAATATTCCAATAATGCTGCCACAAAGTCCATCACAGATTTACAAAGCCCAATGGAGGGGGTGTGAGGAAAATGAGCACTATCGTTGTCTAGCCACACTTAATTATGGTCTATATCATGATGAAAGCAGAAAATCTTTTGGCAGGCTTGTTACAATCAACGACGAGACATTGGCGCCACAGCAAAGTCAAACTTTTACCACCCAAAGTAATGAAAATATTATTCTGATTCCTTTGGCCGGAACATTAGATTACTCCGACCAACTCGGCAACAAAAACTACCTTAAAACCGAAGAAATTCAGATTCTGAAAGTAGTCGAATCTACCTTATTCGAAGTTAGTAACCCTTATGAAAAGGAACTGATTAATTACCTCCAAATTCGTTTTAATTCAAACAGTGATGTTGTTTGCTTTGAAAAGCAACCATTTGATTTGACCCAAAAAAACGAGCTATATACGCTTTTGGAAAATGAGGATTATAAAATCTGCATTGGTCTTTTTACCGGGCGAAGCGAAGGGGTTTATACTTTAAAAGACAAAAGCAGAGGTGTTTTCGCATTTATTATCAATGGTGCTTTTGAGTTCGAAAACCGTTTATTGGAATCAAGGGACGCTCTCGCAATTTGGGACATTTCAGAAATTGAGTTTGAGGCTTTATCTGAAAATGCCCTTCTTTTACTGATAGAAACTCCCCTACAATAATTAAATTTCGCCTCTTTTAAGAGTCCGTTTACCTCATTTATTTTGATTTACAGTTAATTGCACCGAATTTCGAAATGTAAATTATATATGATATGGAAAGAAAAGACTTTTTAAAGAACAGCTTTGGATTTCTTGGATTAGCTGTTGCTGCACCAAGTTTGTTACGTGCCAAAGAAGCATCAGCTGAAACTGTAGCAGCCGCTGCCTGTACAGTCACTAATAGTGAAACTGCCGGGCCATTTCCCACCATCACGCCATCATCATTGGTTCGTTCAAATATTGTTGTCGACAGAACAGGTGTAGCCTTTATGGTTAATATCAACATTATGAACATCAATGCGAATTGTGCTGCTCTTGAAGGAGCTATAGTTGACATTTGGCATTGTGACAAAGATGGTAATTATTCTGAGTATGGTGGCACGGGAATGCAGGCTACCAATTATACTGCTTACCATTTTTTAAGAGGAAGACAAACTACCGATGCCAATGGACTGGTAAGTTTTACCTCTATCTTCCCAGGGTGGTACACCGGACGTGCTACGCATATTCACGTGCACGTATACAATTCTGCAGGAACTTCTTTATTAGTAACCCAAATTGCTTTCCCTGAAGGAACGAACAGTGCGGTTGCTTTGGTAAATGCTTCCACAGCGAATGGGTACACTAAAGGAATGACGGGCTATACTTATAATGCATCAGACAATGTATTCTCTGATGGTGTTTCTAACGAAATGTCAACTATAACCGGAAGCATAGCTGCCGGATACGTTCTGAATCATACGATTTATGTTGCCGGACCGACATTAGGTATTAATGAAAATGCCGAACAGGTATTTGGACTGGGACAAAATTATCCAAATCCAGTTAGAACCACTACAATTATCCCATTAACATTAAAAACAGATGCCAACGTTTCTGTACAAATCTTCGATTTGATGGGAAGATTAATTGCCACTCCAATTAACAAAGCATTATCGGCAGGTTCTAATGAACTTTCAATTGAACGAAACGGATTAAGCTCCGGATATTATATTTATAAAGTTAAAGTTTCCGGTGACCGGGGAATCTTTGAACAAAGCAGAAAAATGTTAGTCGAATAGATAGCGTGTGTTTTTTTAAGTTGAAAAAATAGAGAGGTTCCATAAACTCTCTATTTTTGTTTATATCAATTCCATTTTTATGACAAAAATCAGACTGGCTTACCGAATTGTAATCGACCATAATTCGACATTTCTGTGGGATAAATATGTTTTTGAAGATACTTACAAGGAATACCTGATGCAGCATCAGTCTGTCTCTTATACACATCTCCGAGCCCACGAGACCGAGGCTGATCT
>CAMFLD010000093.1 GCA_945957245.1 uncultured Flavobacterium sp.
GATGTGTATAAGAGACAGACTTTTTGGTTTTGAGCTTCTTTGTTGAGTGCAGCGTTTAATCGGTCGTTTATTTTTTCATTTATAAATTGATTAAAACCCCTGCTAACCAGATCTTTAAATTCTTCCATGACTTTTTCAGTAAGTCTGCCGGAATATACTTTGTTGGCAAAAAACTTTGTAAACTCAAAAGAGGGTACCGTTAATTCATTTTCAATCTGCTTTCTTATTTCCTGAATGTATTTTAACGAACTGGCATTGGTCACAATATTATTTACATCAAAACTTGATTTGTGAAACTTGGCAATTTCATTAATACTATTATCTTTCAGATTGGTGATATCAAACTCGAGAAACGGCTTCTCATCCATTTTGTTTTTTTCATCCAAATCTGTAAAAAACTGATAGGTAATTCCATTAGTCAATAACGCAAATCGGGTTTTAGAAACGTGAAAGTACCGGAACAGCTGCGAGCCGTGAACCGTGAGATTCTCTTTCCAGTTTTTACACTCAATAATTAATATAGGCTCGTTATTCTGAATAATAGCATAATCAACCTTTTCACCTTTTTTCAAACCTAAATCGGCTGTAAATTCAGGGACTACCTCAGTAGGATTGAATGTATCATAACCTAATATGTTTATAAAGGGAAGTACAAAAGCGTGTTTTGTAGATTCCTCAGTTTCAATTTTATCCTTTAGCTGATTGATTTTGTCAGCAAGAGCTTTGAGCTGTATTTGTAGTTCCATTTTAAATTATGATAAATCTTCTGTTTCTGCAATAGTAGCATCTCTTTTGGTTTCCTTTATTGCATTATCCCTGTCAGAAGAATTAATGTATAGATTACTGTTGCCAATGATCTGCCCATTGGCAGATGATTTCAAATTAAAATAGTACCTAAAATTGTGAGAGGTGTTTTTTTCATAATTCTTGTCATCCTGCGAATTTACCTTTACGGATTCTATACCATTTTTGCAGTTTTGTTTTGAAGTATACATTTCACTTTTTAGGAGGATTTCCTGCTCTTTTGACCATAAATTGAAATAGAATTGGTCATCACTACTTTTCTTTAAAACGAATTTTGGAAATTTCATAATTATTAGTTTTATTGATTGAACATGTCAAACTTAAAACCATTACAAATGAGTTTTTTACGGAAAACCGTAAAGAGTAAAAAAAGCAGCTTATCTTTTTAGGAATTCAAAAAATGAAACTATGAGAAAAGTGAATTATATGATGCCAAGGTCTTTGGCAATGGATATAAGGTGTATAGTATTGTTGGCCCTAAAGGTATCTTTGAGCTTACTGATATGTTTTTCAATGGTGGATTTACTACTTGGTTTGATTCCCAGTTCCTTGAAACGTATTTCAAGATCATCCTGCTTTATTCCTTCGGCCAACTGTCGAATAATGTGAACATCAAAGGCATCAATTTGATGTACCGTTTTATCCCGCAGTACATATTGCAATTCTGGAGATAAATAGGTGGTTTGTGTTTCAGACAAATGATTAATCGCTGTTTTAAGCTCTTCAATACTACTTCTTCCTTTGAGCACATAACCGTTGATTTTACTTTTTTCAAAAAGCGTATTGACCTTAAAACCCTTTTTTTCTACTGAGTAAACAATGATAGTAATATCCGGCTGTATTACCCTGGCCTGATAAACAGCTTCTTCTCCCGAGGCTATAGTTTGAGTCCGATGGTCTTTTTCAAAAGATAAATCCGAAATGAATAAGTCATAAGGAGCATCGTCAAGTAGCCCCCTTCTCAACTTTAGTATCGCATCATCACAATATTTAACATGATCTATTTGCGTAATTCCCAAGCTGTTTAACGCCTGGATTACCCCTGCATTAATACTGTCAATATCTTCAGCTAATAAAACTTTTTTAAACATATCATTTCGGTATTAGAATAGTGAGTTTAAAACCTTTGCCTTCTTCAAGTTCAAAGATAAACCTTCCTCTTAAAGCCAAAATACGGTTTTCCGCATTGGCCAATCCTTTTTTCGAAAACTCATAAAGATTCACACCTTTACCATTGTCTGCATATTTAATTTGAAGCTGTTTCGAAGTCTCCTTAAAATCGAGAACGACCAAATCTGCATTACTATGTTTCTTCATATTTACCAGTAACTCCTGTAAAACACGATACACCGCAATCTTAACATGCCCGCTGAATTTGTTCCAATCGACTTCATCAAAAGACTTTGTAATAATATTTACATCATTAGAATCAAAACTGTCAATAAGATCCAACAAAAATTCACCATATTGTTCCCCGGTATGGATTTCTCCGTTCATTTGAGAAATATCTCTTGCCTTAGTATAAAGGTTTGCCAATTTGTCTAATAACATATCCTTATCCTCTTCCTCATTAAAACTCTGGATTTCTGTAAAAGCTATAGTCTGATAAACATCATTAGCCAGCTCATCATGTATTTTTTTAGCTATTCTGCCCTCAGTTTCATTTACGGAATCAATTAGCCTTTTTTGAGAACGTTTCTTCAAATAGTAAAAAAGAAATGCTGCAATCAAAGCAATAAGTAAAGCCGACAGCAATGCCAATTGCATCCTAACCCTATATTTCTCCTGACCTTCAATAGCTTTTTTTGAATCGTATTTAATTTTGGCAAACTGGTTTTTGGCGGAGTTTCTGCTTAAATTAAGACTATGATTTAATACCATAAAATCATTAGCATAGGTTCTAATATTCTTTTCATCAACGGTTTGAATAAGCCATTTCAATGATTCCAGCTCTTCATCCGGACTTTTAACCTTTCTGGCTGCATTGAAAGCATTAAAGGCATATTGTCTTGATTTAAGTGCATCCTTATCAAGAAAAAACTCAGAAAGATGAATGTTGATAGTGATGCTACCGATGACATCCTTAAGACTGTCTGTCAATTGTAGTGCCTTCAAGAGATTAGGATAAGCGTCAGGATTTTTTAATTTGAATTGAGAATATCCGAGATTGCCCAGAATTAAAGCAATATCTATTTTCCTGTTTTGTTTAGTTAATAATGGCTTAAATACCTGTAAGGCTTTTTCATGCTTACCTTGCTGCTGATAAATTAGCCCTATATTATTTTGAGCGAGTATTTTAGCAGTATGGTCTTCAAATCCGTTGTAAGCCTTTTTATAATATTCAAGTGCATCATCAAATCTTTTTTGCTTATCATAAGCCACTGCCAGCAAGTTATACAAATAAGGTTTATACACTTTTCCCTCATAATTAGACAAAGCCTCCGTTATCGTTTCCTCGCTTCCAAAATAATCGCCAATATATTGCTGAACCGCACCCATTTGGGCTAAAACATAGGTATGATCTTCGCCCGATGCATCAGGACTATATCCTTTCGCCAGAGTATAATAATAAAATGCACTGTCTAAATGCACTTCGTTTTTAAAAAATTTATCGCCTTTATCCACAGCAACTTTATAATTCTTAGTGTCTGTATTCATTGAATTATTGCAGGAGCTGACAAATAAATAAACAATAAAATATAAAATCGGGGAATATATCTTTCTGAATATCATTCCCCGAAGTTATTAAATAATTATCAGACACAAAATCTGACAGGCATAATTATGCTCTTACCCACCGGTTCCGGTTCCAGTCCCGGTTCCGGGAGGTTTTGGTGGTGGTGGTATACCCTGCCCTCCTGTATCATCCGCATTTACAGTGGTTGATGGAGGAGTTGAATCAGCTATTGAATCGGCTGTACAAGATGTCAAAACAGAAGATGACATCATAAAAAACGAAAGTAAAATTATTTTTTTCATTGCTTCACTTATTAAAAATTAAACATGGTTCTTGCTGTCCGAAACTTTTCCGGAAGCAGGCCCGCTCATGACACGGGCATTGATTACTAGTAATTTTTGGGAAGTGAAGTGCGCTTATACAGAACTGCTTAATTATACTTCCCTAATAAAAATTCGGTTCTGTATAGCGACACATTTTAAGAAGTAGTTTTGTACATTTGTTCTATAGTCTTGTAGTACAAAAACTAATTCTGAAGCAAAGAAATTGTGTTTTTATTTGGATCAATACAGGTATTTCCTGAGTTTCCCAACCTTCCTGATCATTCCTAAAAAATCCTAAAAAATATGACCCACAATAATTTTGAAGCGTTTAAAAGAGAAGTAAAATCAAAATATGAAGTTGAAAAAAATGGCACTTATTCGAGTTTTCTATTGCCTCCTAGTAGAGCCAATCTTAGAAAATTATGCACGGAACGGTTAACCGGAAATGCCTCCACTGATGATCTGTCTACTTTTAAACTCATCTTTGGATTTAATTTTGAAGACAGCCACAATAAACTGAAAAACGAAACAGGCCGTTTTAGAGCTATTGAAAATTTCTTCAAAGGAGAGACTGACAGTAATGAAATTGAGACAATAAACCTAGCGGCTATACTTGTAGACTTCAATCCAAGACCCTTCCGCAGGTATAATAAGAATAATGAAAATACTGAAGAAAGTATTGTGGAGGAAAAGTATGAAAAAGAGATTGGGGCAGATTATAGTGAATACAAAGTCCCCATACAAAAAGAAAAGAAAAATTTAAAAAAATGGATTTTACTGGGCGTTGTTGGCCTTTTATAAGGTTCCACAGTAATTTATACTGCTAAAGATTTAATTTTTCCTAAAAAAGAATGTATGCAATGGCAGAAAGATCATTATGAGCCGATAGATTGTCAAAGCAATACTAACGGATTTTTTTCCAGTGCTCCCGTAGTTCCGTACGATGAAGATTGTATTGATTTACAAAAACTTGAAGTTTGTGATACTACAACTTTCTTTATAGGTCAGAAAGCATTGGTTTGGTATTGTAAGTTCAACGGAAAAATTGAATACTTTGATCGTCCTGGCTATCACCCTATTACCAATAAAGCATTAAAACCTATTACCCCCTATATGATTAACAAATACATTAAGGGTAAATAATAGCATTTGAATCACTTCTTCATGTCTCAAGTTCTTTTTTAGATAGATTTAGAAGTTTTTTTCGGTTTTGTTTAATAAAGTTACCACAAAGCTTAAAAACAATACTATAGGAAATACAAAACAGGTTTGTTTTAGAATATTTTGCAATAAAAAAATATCATTATGTGCAGTGTAAATGATATAGACAATAATTTTCAAGCATTATTTTACGGGTATTGAAAACTAATTAGACTCCTCTTTCTTCTTCTCGTCAAAACTAAACCTGCGCAACTGCGGAGCTTTAAAAAAGGTGAAAGCTACGACGCCCAGCGTCAGGCAACCTCCTACTACTACTGCTCTAACCGTTCCCAGCCAGTTGGCCATCACACCACTTTCAAAATCGCCGAGTTCGTTAGAAGAACTCACAAACATAGTATTCACTGCCGAAACCCTGCCCCGCATGGAATCCGGAGTAACTAACTGCAATATAGTGCTTCTGATGACAACACTAACGGCATCAAACATTCCTGAAAGCAGCAACATGAAAAAAGACAGATAGAAATTTTTTGAAATCCCAAAAACAATAATAGATAAGGCAAACCCGGTTACGCATAAGAACAATTTTCGTCCGGGATTTGATTTTAATGGCAAAAAAGCCAAAAGTCCCAAGGTCACTAAAGCTCCTATTCCCGGAGCTGCCCTAAGAATACCAAAGCCCATTTCATTGACATGCAAAATCTCTTTCTGATACACAGGCAATAGGGCTACTGCACCACCAAATAATACAGAAAACATATCTAAAGACAACGCTGCCAATAATGTCGGAGTCTTAAATACAAAACGTAATCCGTCAGACACACTTTGCAGTATAGGCTCCTTTTCCTTTTTCAGTATAGGTTTGACAGTAATTTTCAAAAGCGGAAAAAACAACAGCAATTGGATAGCCAAAACCACAAAAAGTCCGGCAGGAATACCTAACCAGGCAATTCCGAATCCGGCAACCAACGGCCCTAAAACCGCTCCCATCTGCCACGACATGCTGCTCCAACTGGTTGCATTGGCATAATGCTCTCTGGGCACAACAAGTCCGAATAGGGAAAACATAGACGGACTGAAAAAAGACCTCAATATACCGCCGATGAATACAAAAAAGTAAATAAAACAGACAATTGCTGCTACGGATAACCACTGATGCATCATCGGTAAAGCCAGCAAGGCCAAACATGTAGCAGTAAAAATATAACCTGTAAGACAGGTCACTACCATTTTGCGTTTCTCATTCTGGTCCACAAAATGACCTGCAAACAAGGAACAGCCAATGGCCGGAATAACTTCTGCCAATCCAACAAAACCAAGTGAAAGCTTATCATTGGTAATATGGTAAACCCAATAATACAGTATCGTGGATTGCATGTTTAGGGAGAAGATGACTCCCAAACGTGTAGTCAGGAAAGCCTGGAATTCTTTGATCTTTAATGAGGGGTTTTTGTGGAAAAAACCGGAAACCGTTGTTTGGTTCTGGCTCATATAACATTTAAATTTCAATGTAAAAGTAATCCATCGGCTTCAATTGACAATTGTCATTTGCCATCTTTAAGCTAATATTAACATCAGTTAAAATTATAGCATCAAAAAAACACTTAGTTTTACATTTTAAACTTCCGTATGGCATCAGATTATATCCTGGAGACAAAATTTGAAGATGTTTTCTTCCTCGAAGCAGACATTAAGTACAAAGAATTCGAAAACTGCATGTTCCATAATTGTGATTTTACGAGCTGTTCTTTCCAAAGCGTTGCATTTGTTGACTGTAATTTTTTTGATTGTAATTTCAATGATACCAAAATCAACTATGTTTCACTTCGTGGTGTTCAGTTTACCGGATGCAATTTCACTAATGTCAATTTTGCCATGACCGATCAGGTGATTTATGAATTCCACTTTAAGGATTGCCAGTTGGATTACGCCAAATTCTATGCGCTCAAACTCAAAAAGATGCAGTTCATCAACTGCAGCATGGTTTCGGTAGATTTTATGGGAAGCGACCTCACTGAAGCGTTATTTGACAACTGCAACTTAAGAAGAGCCGTATTTATTGATACTATTGCCAACAAAGCTGATTTTTATACCAGTTATGAATATTCCATTGATCCCGAGAAAAACAAACTCAAAAAAGCTATTTTCTCAACAGAAGGTGTCAAAGGCTTATTGGAAAAATACCAATTGATAATCAAATGATTATTTATTGAAAACCTGATTTTCCTGCTCGATAACACGAATGAAAGTGGTGCGTTTGGTTAGTTCCTTGAGTTTTGCAGCCCCCACATAAGTACAGGTACTTCGGATCCCTCCCAAAATATCCTGAAGCGTATCAAGTACATCGCCTTTAAAGGGTACCTGAACCGTTTTTCCTTCACTGGCACGATATTCAGCAACGCCTCCGACATGTTTTTTCATGGCGGTTTCCGAACTCATTCCGTAAAACTGTTTGAACTTCTCTCCATTCACTTCAATCATATCTCCACCACTTTCGGTATGTCCGGCCAGCATTCCGCCCAACATAACAAAATCAGCTCCGGCTCCAAAAGCTTTAGCTACATCGCCCGGAGTTGTACAGCCTCCATCACTGATAATATGTCCTCCCAAACCATGAGCTGCATCAGCACATTCAATAATGGCTGAAAGCTGCGGGTAACCTACTCCGGTTTTCACTCTTGTTGTACAAACCGAACCCGGCCCAATTCCCACTTTTACAATATCGGCCCCTTCCAAAAGAAGTTCTTCAACCATTTCACCTGTTACGACATTGCCGGCAATAATTACCTTATCCGGGAAATGTTTGCGGGCCTGGCGAAGAAAACCGACAAAGTGCTCCGAATAGCCATTAGCCACATCAATACAAATAAATTTCAGTTGCGGGTTAGCTTCAAAAATTTCAATCATTTTTTTGAAATCCTCCTTACCGGTTCCGGTACTCACCGCTATATGATCAAAGATGTTTTGAGGCGCATTTTTAAGAAAAAGATTCCACTCTGAAACAGAATAATGTTTGTGTACCGCTGTAAATAGTTTTTCTTTGGCTAAAGCCAATGCCATTTCAAAAGTACCCACAGTATCCATATTGGCCGCCATAATAGGCACACCTTTCCATGTAAGCGTGCTGTGCATGAACTTAAATTCACGCTCAAGGCTTACCTGTGATCTGCTGTTTAAAGTGGAACGCTTAGGACGTATCATCACGTCTTTAAAGCCTAATTTTATATCGGTTTCTATTCTCATTGTGCTGAAATTCTATAGAATCAAATATAAAATATTGAACTAAAACCTAAATCCGATTGGCAAAAAGTAATCAGTAATTTATCAACAGTAATTTGTTAAGAATCAAGTAGATTTTACGATTTTTCCGTCCTGCATCGTAATAATTCTGTTCGTTCTGTTGGCAAAATCATGATCGTGGGTTACAATCAGTAAAGTCTGGTTTTGCTCTTGAGACAATTGGTTAAAAATATCAAAAACCATATCACTGTTTTTCTTGTCCAGATTTCCGGTGGGTTCATCTCCCATAATAACCAACGGATTATTGATTAGTGCTCTGGCAATAGCCACACGCTGCTTCTGACCTCCACTGAGCTGATTGGGCATTTTTAAAGCCTGCTCTTCCATATCCAGAGTCTTCAGGTGCTGCATCGCATGGTGTTCAATTTCTTCATCAGAAAGTTTGCCTAATTTCATTCCGGGCAGCATTACATTTCTTAAAACATTGTATTCCGTAAGCAAATAATGAAACTGAAAAACAAAGCCGAT
>CAMFLD010000094.1 GCA_945957245.1 uncultured Flavobacterium sp.
TCGAACCCACGACCTGCTGATTACAAATCAGCTGCTCTAGCCAGCTGAGCTACACCGGCTTATACAATAAAAAAAGTCCGCTATTTCTAACGGACTGCAAATGTATAGCATTTTGTTTGTTATTCAAAACATTTTTTGAAAAAAAATATTTTAAATATGAGTTCTGATTTTTTCCTTTCTTTTAATCAATAATCTTTCTAATGATTCTGCCGAAATCTCTATGGCTTCCTCAAAAGTTTTGCATTGTTTTTTTACCATAAAATCATCTCCGGGAACATGAATTTTAACTTCAACAATTTTATTTTCCTTCTCACTCGTTTTTTCAACCTTTAAAAAAACGTCAGACGAGACTACCTTATCGTAAAATTTTTCAAGTTTAGCTAATCTTTCATTAATAAAATCCACTAACTTTCTGTCAACATTAAAATTAACTGCATGCACATTTACCTTCATAATTACTTTTTTATTGATTAAACAATAGGAATTATTTTTTGTTTCTAGGATGCGCATTGTGATATACTTTTTGGAGCTCTGCCAAACTGTTATGTGTATAAACCTGCGTCGATGCCAAACTAGAGTGCCCTAATAATTCCTTAACTGAATTTATATCCGCCCCATTATTGAGAAGGTGCGTTGCAAAAGTATGCCTTAAAATATGAGGACTCTTCTTTACCTTCTCAGAGACATTACTAAAGTAGTAATTTATTAGCCGATAAACAAACGATTCGTTCAATTTAACTCCATTTGACAATATAAAAAAACGGTCTTCATCACTAACCTGCTGAATACTTGCCCGTTCCGACAGATATTTTTTTGCCTGTTCCGCAATTACTGGCAAAATTGGAATAATCCGTTCCTTATTTCTTTTTCCCAATACTTTTATTGTATGGTTAGAAAAATCAATATTACCCATTTTCAGATTAATAAGTTCTGCCCTCCTAATTCCGGTAGTGTAAAATAAATCTACAATCAACTTATCCCTAATTCCTTCAAATCCTTCTTTATAAGCAATTTGATTCAACACCAAATCAAGTTCTTTTTCCGAAAAGGGAACCTGTATTTTCTTAGGTGACTTTAAAGCTTTGTGTTTGAGCAACGGACTTGATTCAATCTGCTTGGTCTTAAGCAAAAATTTATAGAATGATTTGAGGGAAGATATTTTGCGGTTTATTGAAGGATTCGAAATTCCATCGTCCGACAAGGAAACAATCCAACTCCTGATTTGACTGTAATTGACCGTAACCAAATTACAATCATCATACACACTGGATAAAAAAGATTCAAAAAAACCTAAATCATTTAGATAAGCCAAAACGGTATGTTGGGAATAATGCTTTTCCAACAATAAGTAGTCCCGAAATTTATCCTTAAAATTTTCCATAAAAAAACCGCTAGCATCAAAGTTATAAAACTTTACTACTAACGGTTAGTATATTTTCAGAAAATTAAATATTAACTTTCAATACTATCTTTTAATCCTTGGATATATTGAGCTTTTTGGATTTCTGCTCTTCTAACCACAGAAGGCTTGATAAATGCCTGACGCGCACGCAACTGACGAACAGTTCCTGTTTTGTCAAATTTTCTCTTATAGCGCTTTAGTGCTCTATCGATATTTTCTCCGTCTTTAATTGGTATAATTAACATAATCTGGACACCTCCTCTCTTTTAGTGGGCGCAAAGATAACAGAAAAAAGAAGAAAGAAACAAGAGAAAAGGAAAATATTTCATATTAACCTTACTACATGGGCGTTTCACCGCCTTTGGCGCGGTCGCGCTTTCCACAGTACACGGTACTTGTTGCAATCGCTAACGCACTATCAATTAAAGAAAAAAGTGGTCACCTTTGTCCCTCCTCCAGTCACAGCTTCAGTTTTGGAAGTATAAAAATTATTCGGCAACACATTATAAACAGCCGAATTGGCATCTTCCAATAAAACATTGTTTGAGGTTCCAATATTATCCAAAAAGTAATCACTATTATATAATACATGGTAACATTCTCCGGATATTATCCTCAAATTTTTCTTTCCGACACTAATTTCCCTTAAATGATTAAAATTTTCAATGATGTTTGAATAATCAAAATTCTGAATACTTCCATCCCAGAAAGTAGCACTAGCTATGTTATGATTCGTATAGCTAAAAGTATTTATCTGACTGTCGGCTACATTATCAGAATTGGTATCCAATCCTGCCATGATAACATCATTATCAGCATTGAACTGCAAAACTATTGATTGAGAAGTCACCGCATTCGGATCATCGTAAAGCAAATTCAATCTTTCAAAAATTACAACATTGGCAGAAATATGCCTAAATCTGTAATACGCTGCATTGGCAGCACCTAATACAAGTTTTGCACCTACCAGATTTTGACCGGCATCATAATACAAATAAACCATTCTGTCCTCTCCCTGCTTGTAATGGTTTACGGTACCGTCTGCATTGTAGAAGTAAATCTGCTCAGTTACTGGTTCTTGTGAAATTCCGTTGAGAACATCTTCATGGGTTTCGGAATAGAGTTTTCCATTTAGCAGATGCCCTACTCTAACAAAATTATATCCAGGACTGGAATTATAATCAATTTTGTAACCAATAATCTGGCTGTTTTGAGTATCAGAGTCATTAGTCGTACAGGAGATAAATAAAAAGGTAATAAATAAAATTGCTGCTTTTTTCATATCGTTTAGGTTTGGTTTAAATCTAAAACGGAAAAAACTTATATTTATTATATAAAAAAAAAGAGAAGCAGTACTACTTCTCTTTAATATATCTTTTAATAAGAACTTATTTTACAGCTGGCTCATAGCTTCTTTTGTCAATAATCATTTTGGAAAGAATCTCTCTCAAGATTTCTGAAGTTCCCCCACCAATGGGACCCAAACGACTATCTCTGAATAATCGTGCCAATGGATATTCTTCCATGTAACCATAACCTCCCAACATCTGCAAACAATCATAAATAGCTTCATCGGCTACTTTTGTAGATTTTAATTTGGCCATAGTTGCTTCTTTCACTACATATTCTCCTTTGTTCAGTCTTTCTACTGCCGCATAATTGAATATTTTGCAATGTTCTACTTCAGTAGCATGATTTACCATAGTATGTCTCAACGCCTGAAACTTATCGATTGATGTACCAAATGCCTGACGTTGGGACATATAATCAATTGTATATTCTATAGCAAACTCCGCTCTTGCATGAGCATTGACCGCCATAATTAAACGTTCTAAAGCAAAATGCTGCATAATGTACGCAAAGCCTTTTCCTTCTTCACCCATCAGATTTTCTGCAGGAATCTCTACATTGTCAAATGAAATTTCGGCTGTATCTGAAGCCCTCCAACCCAATTTATCCAATTTGGTTGCATTAACTCCTTTCAGATTGGCATCCATTAGGAATATGCTAATTCCTTTGTTTCCGAGTTCCGGATTGGTTTTTGCTGCCACTACATAGTAATCGGCATAAACACCATTTGTGATAAATGTTTTTGATCCGTTGATAACATACTTATCTCCACTCTTAACGGCGGTAGTCCTCATTCCGGCAACATCACTTCCTCCAAAAGGTTCACTAATGCACAATGCGCCTATCTTATCCCCCGAAATACTGGCAGCTAAATATTCCTGCTTGATTCTTTCATCGCCTTCGGCATTCAAATGCGTCATGGCCAGATAAGAATGGGCCCACATAGCCGCTGCAAAACCTGATGATTTAATCTTTTGGAGTTCTTCTAAAAATATTACAGTGTAAAACAAATCCAGGTTTAATCCACCATAGGCTTCAGGGTAAGTCAATCCAAAAAAACCCATTTCACCAAACTTTTTCCAGATAAAACGTTCAATAGTTCCGGTTTTTTCCCATTTTTCAATGTGGGGAACTACTTCTACACGTAAAAAATCCTTGAAACTCTTCCGAAACATTTCATGTTCCTCTGTGAAATACTTTGAATCCATACAATCCAGCTAATTTTTTTTAAAAGTCCAAATATAACTCAATTATTTTGATTTTCTCTATTGGAAATTGTCTAATTTTTGATAAATCCTCAAGGCTTAAATTGCCTTTCATCGTGCGGTAAATAACAATATCCTTAGCCAATGAGTATCGGAAAAAAGGGAATTTAGTTAACTCACTGACAGAGGCATCATTAATATTAATCTTCTTTATATTTTGCATTGATTTTACAGCAAAAGAACTTTTTAATTTATCAATAATTTCCTCAGACAAACCCCAAATGTCATGCATCTGTTCCATGGATACGAAAGCTCCCAATTTATTCTTCTGTTCTAAAATTCTATCCGAAATCTTATCTCCTATTCCGTAGATTTTCATCAAGTCTTCTTTGCCTGCTGAATTAATATCAAGTATGATCTTGTTTTGAGCTTTTGATTGCCGCTCAATTTCAAAGGATATATTTTTTTCTTTTTTATTCCTGACCCAATCCGGAAATTTAAAATAAGGCGAAATTACTTTCAGCAAGGAATCTGAAACTTTGGTTACCGCTTGGAATTCGGCCGCAGAATTAACATATTTATTTTGCTTTCGGTATTGAAGCAACCTGTCAATTTCGGCTACTGACATTCCCAGTTTGTAGCCTTTGAAATCAGTGATAAAATTAGGATTGAATGGGTAAATGACTGATTTCCGGTTTTTACCATCAAACTTCATACTGTCAATAACTCTTTGGTGGACAAGCCAGCTGTTTTTTTCATTACTGGTATTATGTTGAGAAGAAAAATCTAAACAACAGTACATCAACTGAAGCAGGATGATGATGAGAAAAAATAGGATTACGCCAATCCTTTGGCTTCGGGAATAATCCGAAACCGTGGCCATTAAAGAATCATTATTTGTCATACTTATAAATCAAAAACAGACGTTCTTTTACCCCGGATTAAATCTTTGAGTTTAATCCAAAAGGCTAACGTCAGATAAACACCAAACCATAATCCTGCAGTCACAAAAGTGATGTAGATGAAAAACAACCTCACATTGGACGCTCTCATCCCAAGCTTGTCAGCCAACCGGGACGACACATGGAAGCCGTGCTTTTCAAAGAAGTATTTTAACTGGATTACGAATGACATTCTTTCGATTTAAGATGATAAAATTACTCTTTTAAAAGTTGGATTCCAATAGCACACTGCAAACATTTACTTTTATTACAATACTCATTTTTCAACTGTAATAGGGATTGCGTTTCAAATGCATTTCCCGACTTTAATTTACACACTGCAAATTTCTCAATAATTGCATTTTTCTCCGGTGCCACATCCTTAATCAGATTCAGCAGTGATTCCGAGATGTCCTTTCCCTGGCTTTTGGCAAAAGCAAACTTGATTGGGATAATGGTATTGATTACCAAAAGATCGAAAAACGGTTTTGAAATCTGTTTCAACTTCTTTGGACTTTCTTTGTCAAACTGATAATGGGTTTGCCAATAGCCGGAAATAATAACACTGAAAATCCTAAAAAGGGTTTCGATATTATCAATTTCAATTACTTTTGAAAACAAATTTTCCTCTTTATGATAAAGCATGGCCAATTGAGCCAGACGTATAGTAGGGAAATTATCCGGTCTATGCCTGAAAAACTCAACCTCTCCTAACCCCATCTCTTTTAATCCATGCTTTACCGAGAGGTAAGTAAATCTCTTTTTAAGTTCTTTTGTATAATTATCCTGGGCTTCCTCAGGAATTAAACTTATCATACCAAAAAACAGGCTTTCCAGATTCATTACTTCTGACCGTTCTTTTCTGATTACAGTAAAAGGAATGAACTGGGCTGTTTTAAAAAAGATTTCACCATTGGTATTCAGTCCAAAGTTTTTCGCCAGCATACAGAACAACACCGCCTCCCAATCACTTTTTGTTTCTGTTAAAAGTTTTTCTACCGGAATTGATTTCCGCTCCAAACGTTCAAAAAACAAGCGTTCTAACCAATTTGTAATGATAAAGCCGTCAACTGCATGAATTTGATTTTCACAATTGATCCAGGTTTTAGGTCTTGATAATGAAATGTAATTACCTAAAAGCTCGTCCGGGATATATTTTCTGATTTCCAACACAGGAATTTCGCTATTATCTTTTCTGAATACCGGCATGTTGTGTTCCCAAACCACATGCAGAATTACATTATCATAATTTTCATCTTTCTCATGTCCGTGTAAATACCAATCAGATGATTTAACGTGCATTTCCACATTCCCTCCCCAGATTTGATTGTCGATAATAATCTTCGCACTAAAAAAATCAGGCCCCGATTGTTCGAGATAGCTTCCGAAATTAAGAATTGTCAGTCGTTCTCCATTAATCGTTGTTAGGTTTGAAAAGTCAAACTTCTTATATTGCCAGACATAATGAAGAAACTCCTCTTTCACTGTATTGAATTTTTAACAAAAGTAAGAAATTTACTTTATTAAAATCATTTTTGTAATGAAAAAATTACTTTTTATAGCTTTTCTAATCCTTTCGGCTAATTCATTTTCACAGCACTATAAGATTATATATTTGAAGAGTTCCAATGGAAAACTAATGGAAGGCCAGGATCCTATTTGGGTTTTCACCAATGCAAATAGCACTTTACTTACCACGGAAAACATAAAAAACAATAAAGCTGATTTTCCTTATGAAGAAACCATAATTAACAGAAGGAATAATTCATTTTATCAAACGGCAATCTTAAATACTGATAACGTCATTGCAACTGAAGATACTGTTTCTTTAGCAAAGCAAACCTTCGAATATTTGAATGAAACCAAGAAAATCTTGGGATATACTTGTAAAAAAGCAAAAACTATAGTTAATTCAAATACTATTGAATTTTGGTACACTGAAGACTTAAAAGTGAAAGCGGCACCAACAATTTTAGGGCAAAATTTGGGTTTGGTTCTTGAAATGGTCCGCAATGGTAATTTTACTATAACAGCTACAAAGGTCGAAAAGACTAAAAATTTTCCAAAGCTCTTAGGCACTAACCAGTCTTACGATTTACTTACCTACAAAGACCTCCTTTGGAAAAGTCGTTTTACCACCATCTCCGTTTTTGATAATCAAATCATTAATTTTTCCGGAGAATCAAAGTCAAATGATACTATTCTTCGATTCGCCAATGGAACAATTGCTGTGAGAAAAATCAAAATTCCTGAAATTAAGACCGGAAGTCAGGTATTCGTGGATGTCACTGAGCAATCTAATGGCGATGCTTATGATCGGACCGGTTCCTTATTCATAATTCCGACTGATAAGGCTAAGTCTTTTTTAGATGGGCTTAAAAATGGTGTCAATACCCTCCCTATTTATACGAATGGAAATGGAAAGCAGTATCAGGGTGTTGTTTCGACTCCGGATTATAATCCTGTAGTAGAGTTAATGCGTTTTTATACTCCTTTTGGCGTTAAGCAATACAATACACTTCAAATGAAAGATAAAATCTGGGCAGAAAATGTACTTTACCGTCAGGATGTATCGGAACTGAGAAGCTTACTGAGTAATCAGGAAGTCTGGATTGGGATTAATATCGGTAATTATGATAAAGGTGGTCATAAAGTTTCGGCTAACATTACCATTCATGATGAAGAGGAAAGTAAAGTAAATCCACTTAAAACAATTCCTTTGTTCTGTACCAATAATATTATGGAAATGGCGGGACAGGAATATGGAACGATGTTTAACAATGACAAAGGACTGGAAGTTAATTTCACATTAGATAAACCAATGAAGAATTGCCGACTGCGTTATATTACTACCGGTCATGGGGGATGGGAAAATGGAGATGAATTTGTTCCAAAGAAAAACACAATTTTCCTTGACAGCAAAGAAGTCTTTGGTTTTACTCCCTGGCGACAGGATTGTGGTTCGTATCGTTTGTCTAATCCTGCTTCGGGGAATTTCCCTAATGGATTATCGTCTTCTGATTATAGTCGTGCCAATTGGTGTCCGGGAACAGTAACCAATCCTGTTTATATCGATTTAGGAAATCTGGAAGCCGCAACACATTCAATACAAATTAAAATCCCACAAGGCTTACCCGAAGGAACCAGCTTTAGTTCCTGGAATGTTTCGGGTGTTTTGATTGGGGAGTAAAAGAAAAAAGAAGCAAGAGACAAGAAAAAAGATAATTAAAATATCTCAAAATCTTGCTTCTTGCTTCTTGCAGCAAAACGATCTTTGCTCTATTTTATTGAACTGATAATATCGTGTTTGGTAATAATGTGATGTTTTCCTCCTCCTAAATCAACCAGCACTGCCTGATTTTCTTTATTGATTAATTTAGAAATTTCCTCAATAGTTGTATTGGCCTGAACTATCGGATAAGGTTTACCCATAATTTCACGGATTGGTTTTTCGGCGATATTTTTGTCTTCAATATAGCTTCTGAACAAATCGGTCTCATCTAAGCTACCTACAAAGCCTGTGGTATCTATTACCGGAATTTGTGAAATATTGTATTTTTTCAAACGTTCGATGGCGTGCGACACCAATTCTTCGGTACGTACGACAACCAAAGGTTTGTCTTTATGGTCTTTGATTACATCTTCGGCTTTGGTCACTTCCTCGTCAAGAAAGCCTCTTTCACGCATCCAGTCGTCATTGAACATTTTACCAACATAGCGGCTTCCTGAATCGTGGAATAAAACTACAACCACATCGTCTTTTTTGAAATGTTCTTTTAACTGAAG
>CAMFLD010000095.1 GCA_945957245.1 uncultured Flavobacterium sp.
ATTCCAAACAGCAAACAAAACATACACTTTTTGTATACCGGTTTTATCCTATGATGGATTACCTTACAACCACTTTTTGAAGACGTTGTAATTTGTTCAAAAATCCTCTGATTTGTATCTTATAACATCGAAAAAAGCATTATTTTTATACCACAAAATTTATAAAAAATGAGTTCAGAAAAAGAAGCGAAATTAAAAGCATTACAATTAACACTTGATAAATTAGATAAAGCTTACGGTAAAGGAACCGTAATGAAAATGGGAGACCGTGCTGTTGAAGAGGTAGAAGTAATCCCGTCCGGCTCGCTTGGTTTAGACTTGGCTTTGGGAGTAAATGGTTACCCTAAAGGAAGGATTATTGAAATATATGGCCCTGAATCTTCAGGAAAAACAACCCTTACACTCCATGCTATTGCCGAAGCACAAAAAGCAGGAGGTATAGCTGCTTTTATTGATGCAGAGCATGCTTTCGACAGAAATTATGCAGAAAAACTGGGTGTTGATATTGAAAATTTAATCATTTCACAACCGGACAACGGAGAACAGGCATTGGAAATTGCCGAAAACCTTATTCGTTCCGGTGCTATTGATATTGTAGTTATCGACTCGGTTGCTGCATTGACTCCGAAAAGTGAAATTGAAGGTGAAATGGGTGATTCCAAAATGGGATTGCATGCCCGTCTTATGTCACAGGCATTGAGAAAATTAACAGGTACTATCAGCAAAACAAACTGTACTGTATTTTTCATTAACCAGTTGAGGGAAAAAATTGGTGTCATGTTTGGTAATCCTGAAACGACAACGGGTGGAAATGCTTTGAAATTCTATGCTTCCGTACGTTTAGACATTCGTCGTTCTTCACAAATTAAAGAAGGTGAAAATGTAATCGGAAACAGAACTAAAGTAAAAGTGATCAAAAATAAAGTAGCACCTCCGTTCAAAACCGCAGAGTTTGATATCATGTACGGTGAAGGTGTCTCAAAAACAGGAGAAATCCTTGATTTGGCTGTTGAGTTCGAAATAATCAAAAAAGCGGGTTCTTGGTTTAGTTATGGTGATACCAAACTTGGTCAGGGACGTGATGCTGTTAAGATTCTGATAAAAGACAATCCGGAATTGGCAGATGAGCTCGAACAAAAAATCAAAGAGCATATCAAAGAAACCGAAGCTTAAAACTTAATCATCCCGTTAAAATTAACGGGATGATTTTTTTTAGTAACTTAACGCAACCTTTAATTAAAAACTGCATCTGAAACAGAAAACAGATAATGACCATGAAAAAGTTAATTCCACTTTTTGCACTCTTTTTTTTAATGAATTCCTGTACTCCAGAGGATAACGGGCCATCTTACAACTTTGAACTCAGGCCTATCGTAAGTGTTGACATTCCTACGGAATTTACATTAGGCCAGACCTATCCAATCACTGTCCATTATTCAAAACCAACAACCTGTCATTTTTTCAATCAATTGTATTATGACAAAAATTTGAATGTGAGAACCATCGCCGTAGAATGTGCTGTTCTTCAAAGCAATAACTGCCAAAATTTAACCGGAAACAGTGCTAATGGAGATTATACATTTAATTTTTATGTGACCAGTAATGGCTCCTATATTTTTAAGTTTTATCAGGGGAAAGATGAATCAGGAAACAGTATATTTTTAGAATATGAAGTGCCTGTAACAAATTAATAACAATCAATTTTTGAAAATTGGATTTAAATCAACTCATTAATGATTGCAAAAATAATGACAGAAAAGCACAAGAACAGCTCTACCGGCTATATGCGCCGAAACTGTTTGCTGTATGCTTAAAATATTCTCGTAATTATAATGAGGCTCAGGACAATTTGCAGGATGGGTTTATACTGATTTTTAAAAAGATTGAACAATATTCATTTAAAGGTTCTTTTGATGGCTGGTTAAAAAGACTTATGATCAACAATGTGCTCCAGCAATACAGATCACAAAGTTTTTTAAGCCTCGTGAATGAAGACATTCACGAAGAAGCAGAAGTTGAAATTGATGATGAAAATATTTCGCTGGATTATTTATTAAAAATTGTCCAGGAATTACCGGACAGGTACCGGCTTGTGTTTAATCTGTATGTAAATGATGATTACTCCCATGCTGAAATTGCCGAAATGCTTTCAATAAGCATTGGAACATCAAAATCCAACCTGTCTCGGGCCAGAATGATATTAAAAGATAAAATTGAACAGCATAAAAATGAGGGAAGTAAAAATTTCCCTTCAGCAAGATGAGTGAAAGGAAGAACATAGACCGTCTGTTTCAGGAAAAATTCAAGGATTTTGAGGCCATGCCTCCTGTTGATGCCTGGAATAATATTGAAGCCAGACTGGAAGACAAAAAGAAAAGGAGGATAATTCCATTCTGGTGGAAATTGTCCGGTGTTGCTGCAATTTTTGTTTTGGGGTTTTTAATTTCCCAAGTGTTTTTTACACAAAATGCAGCTAAAACTGATACTACAATAGTAAACCAAGACAATCCAAATAAAAATAATCCGGCAAATTCGAAAACCACTAATATGGTTTCTCCTGACAACGCAAATGGAGTTCAAAACGAAAGTTCCATTGCAAATGGGTCTGATCATACTGTGAAAACAAATTCAGGTGGCAGTTTCGACAAAAACAAAATTAATTCCGCAACCATTGCAACATCAGACAAGAATGAAGGAACGAACCCTGATTCTGCTGTGGGAAAAAGCAAATACAATTCTGTTTCAGATAAAAATAAAAAGAGTTCAAAAGTTAGCTTTAGTTCGAAATCAGTTGTTGCAGCACAGAACGAAGCAAATGAAAATACAATAAAAAACAAATTGCACCGGAAGAATAACAAAAAGAAAGTCCATTTGAGCGCTGCTGAGAAGGAACAAAACCAGTTAGTACTAAACAACTTTAATACAAAACAATCTGACGGAAAAGAAATTGTTCAAAACAAGAATACAGAAAAAAACAGTAATGATACACAGACCGTGCCTGATAAAAAACCAATAAATCTTGATGATTTAAAAGGGAACATTAATTCAAAAATTACAACAAAAGAAATCACTAAAAAAGCTAACGACACTGTAACTGCTAACAGTGTTGCGACCAATGAATTGGAGAAATTGCTAAATGAAAAAGAAAGCAAATTAAAGCAGGAATCTAAAATGAATAGGTGGCAACTTACCTCAAATGTTGCCCCTGTTTTTTTAGGTTCAATTTCCGGTGGTTCCCCCATCGACTCAACACTTTCCAGAAATTCTAAAGCGTATAATACCAACGTAGGTTATGGAATCGGTGTCAGTTATGCATTAAACAAAAAACTATCCATAAGAACCGGATTGAACAAAGTAAATATGAGTTACGACACTCGTGATATCACTTTCTTCACCGGAATACAGGCAAAAACACTGAGCAATGTCAGTCCGGTAGCATCAAGTGCGATGATCCATGTGGAAAGCAATATATCAACCAGCACATCTGTTCCTTCTGAAGGCGGTTTGCTTCCTTTCGAAAATTCATTAATGCACAAAAGTACCGGTTTGCTGAGACAGGAAATAGGTTATCTGGAAATGCCGTTAGAAATGACTTATAATATTTTTGACCGGAAATTTGGCATAAAAATCATTGGTGGATTCAGTACCATGTTCCTACAGGATAACAAAATCCTGATTATCTCCGAAAACAGGGATACTGTTCTTGGGAAAGCCAATAACTTAAACGATATGCATTTCAGCACCAATTTTGGCTTAGGGATGAAATATAGCTTTTACAAAGCTTTTGAATTCAATGTTGAACCTACAATAAAATATCAATTAAACACATATAGTTCCAATTCCGGTAATTTCAAACCCTATCTTTTCGGGATTTATAGCGGAATCAGTTATAAATTTTAGTTTGTTATATGTTTAAAATTAGTTAAGGTGATGTTATTGCTTCCGAGTAATAGCTGAAAAAGAGTCCCAAAAAAGGACTCTTTTTTATTTATTGAATTCCAAAAGTTGAGTGAGAATCACTTCACGGACAGAAGTTTTAAGTGTTTTTTTTGATTCCGGTGTTACTGATTCGGTGTCAAAAAAGCGATGGATTTTTACCCGCATAATTCCGGGACTACCGCTAAAAAAAGTATAGGATAAGCGCTTTTTGTTGTCAGCAAATGTCAAAGGAACAATCGGGATATGGTGTTCGATGGCCAATCTGAAAGCCCCGTCTTTAAACTCATCCAACACAATGGCTTCATCGGGCACACCTCCTTCGGGAAAAATGCAGATGCTTAAACCCTGATTCAATCTTCGCTGTGCCCTTTCAAATACTTCCATTCGGCTTTTGGAGCTATTTCGATCAACCATTATCGATGTTCTTTTGTAAAAAAACCCAAATAGTGGAATTTTTTCAAGTTCTTTTTTCCCAACAAAAACAAACGGATTTTTGACAACAGAAAGCATAAGCATGATGTCGGTCATCGAGGTATGATTGGCGACAAACATATAACTTTTGTTTTCGATGATTTCTTCTTCAGTTTCCACTCTGACATAAAAACCCATTCCGAAAAGAATAAATTTTGCCCAAATACGGGCCATTATGAAAAAATAGGGATACCATCTTTCAGAAAGTATCGAAATGAAGAGAAAAGGGAACATTACAATAATTGGTATTGCAATCAGAATGTAGAACCAGATTCGGTAAAGTGTCCAAAAAACAATTTTCAGTGCTCTCATGTTGTCAAATGTAATGAAAGGTATGCAAATTTTAATACAAACACTTAACTTTGCTGCCAGAAAATATTTGAAGATGTCAAAAATACTAACCGGAATTCAAAGCACAGGAACGCCTCATTTAGGAAACCTTTTGGGCGCCATTTTACCCGCTATCGAACTGTCAAAAAATCCAGCAAACGAATCTTTTTTGTTTATCGCTGATTTGCATTCTGTTACACAAATTAAAAACGGTGAGGAACTTCGCCGCAATACCTATAGCACTGCTTCCGTTTGGTTAGCTTGTGGACTTGACGTTAGTAAAGTTATTTTTTACCGCCAGAGCGATGTGCCGCAAACAGCTGAATTGTCCTGGTATCTAAGTTGTTTTTTTCCTTTTAGCCGATTGGAATTAGCGCATTCATTCAAGGATAAAAAAGATAGGCTGGCTGATGTAAATGCCGGGCTTTTTTCGTATCCGATGCTTATGGCTGCCGATATTTTATTATATGATGCCGAATTTGTCCCTGTTGGAAAAGACCAATTACAACATATAGAAATTACACGTGATGTAGCTTCCCGTTTCAATCATCAGATGGGGGAAACATTTGTAATTCCTGAAGCAAAAATTCAGGAAGAAACCATGTATATACCCGGAACTGATGGACAGAAAATGAGTAAGTCCAGAGGTAATATCATCAATATTTTTCTTGATGATAAAGCATTGCGCAAACAGATTATGAGCATTGAAACCGACAGTACTCCGTTGGAAGAACCTAAAAATCCGGATACCTGTAAAATATTTGGGCTTTATAAATTATTGGCCAGTCCTGAGCAGATTGCCCAAATGAGGGTTAAATATCAAAATGCTAACCGTGATTTTGGTTATGGTCATGCCAAACAGGAATTGTTTGAATTGATATTGAATAATTTCAAAACCGAAAGAGAACGCTACAATTATTACATGAATAATCTTCCTGAAGTAGATGCTTTACTAAAAGAAGGTGCGGCAAAAGCAGCAAAAATAGCTGATGGTGTTTTACAGAAAGTAAGGGTGAAATTGGGATTTGAGTAACCATTACTTTTTTTCAGGCTTATCTTTTATTTCTTCAACTACAGGAATATCTTCTTTTGGCGGGTTTATCGGTTGTATCTCTTTTGATTCTTTTGAGTTTATCTGAAGTTGGCCTGCGTTCATTTTGATTACAACATCACTGCCAATACGATAATCATTCTTTATGATTTTTTTGGTATTAGGTGATAACTCACTAAAGCGATATTCAACTATTGAATTATTCCTGATAAAAAGATGATTACTTGCGGTTTGGAAACTAGCCAGCTTTTTTCCGAGGTAAAAATTAAAAACAGTATAGGTTTGAATTCCGGCAACTTCAAGGGTTTCCCCCGATTTAACAAAGTAAGCAGCTATGGGGGTTTTTATTGAATCGTAAACTATAGCATTTTCTAAAACAACAATATCATATTTTGTGCTGTTTTTGATTTTTTTTGTATTACTGCTTTCCCCCTGCGGCAATCTTTTATAAAATGTCTGAAATGGATTTTGCCCAGTCTTTATAGTATCAATAACTTTAAGTTGTTT
This sequence comes from uncultured Flavobacterium sp., assembly GCA_945957245.1. GTDB lineage: Bacteria > Bacteroidota > Bacteroidia > Flavobacteriales > Flavobacteriaceae > Flavobacterium. The sequence continues at coordinate 6,299 of CAMFLD010000095.1, forward strand.
AATTTCTTTTGGATTGAAATCAGTTAAAAAAACATGAAAACTATCAATACGATACTTCATATCGGTGTAATAGGTATCAAGCAATCCAGACTGTTGATTTTGAATTTGATTGTAATCATAGTAGCTATTGCTTGAGGAGTTAGAACCAGAATTGCCAACTGCAACTATAATTCTCACTAAAACGAAAACAAGACCTGCAACAACGCTCCATGGAATTCCACTTGAACCTTTTGAAGAGAATAAACCTCTATTGGACTCCACCACTCTCTTGTTATGTTGAATTGTAGTGGAAAAAGAATCATCATAAGCTTCATAATTCGACATTTCTATCATTGAGATAGTTGCGAATTCTGATTTTTTATTGATATTATATAACTTAACCAATTCATTGAGCAGCAACTTAAGTTTATCGTCGAGTTCGATAGTCCGCAGCTGTTTCAAAAATTTATAAAATGATTTGGTTTGTACATAAGGAATCTGACCTATTTCTCTTGGATTAACTCTCAAAAGCGTCACTGCAAACTCTATCTTCCCTAATGCTTTTTTATGCACATTATAAATTAATTCCTCGGGGAAATAGGCTTTCATCTCTAGCAGAAAATCCATTTCTTCAAATTTGTTTTCCATCAATGACTTATCAAAAAACAAAGTCAGCTCCTCTTCCAGAAATTGACTGATGAATAGGCTTACCCTATCATTGGAAATCGGAATATTAACTAAAGGGAAACTGTTTCTGGAGTAATTTTTTTTGGCAAAAAAATTGAATAATATTCTATTGTCCAGCAGAAATAAAAATTCCTCTGGAAAAGCTCTAAGCGCCTCGATAAGATCACTGCAGACTTTAGTCTCAATATTTGGGTTGAGTTTTTTTTCAATATTGACTTGCTTTTCAATGCGAATAATTTCTTCTGATGTGAAGCTACTGACCTTGGTTCTGTCAATATTTAACGCTTCGAAAAGTTCAATAATATTCATTGTGAAAGGTATAGATAAAAGCAAAAATAAAATTTTATCTGATTTGCTATGGAACTTATCAAAGAAAAACAAAAAAATGTATCTTGCCTTTTCATTTTCTGAAATCCCTATGGAAGCAATTATCAATCAGTTTTTTGAAATAGAAAAAAAAAGCGCAGAACAAAATATCACTTCTTTTGAAAGAAACCTGCTTAGAATTCATCACGAGTTTGAAGAAATGGGTTATAAAATTATCAATCCCCTGGGCATGACTTATGATGAAAGAGATGCTTCTTTAGAGGCCAATCTTTTACATCCAAAAGCCAATAAGATTGTCAAGGTTCTGAAACCCGTGATTTATAAAAGCACAAACGGTGAGTTTTCATTGATACAAAAAGGCGTTGTGATTGTTGAATAAATTTAGAATATTGCTATGAAAAATATAAATTTTGGGATTGATTTAGGGACGACTAATTCAGCTATTGCCAAATATGAAAACGGTAAAATTACCCTTTTTAAAAATCCGATTGGTTTCAGAGATACAATTCCTTCTGTGGTTTCTTTCCGAAAAGGGAGAATTCAAATAGGTGATAAAGCACGGGAACACATGTTAACTGATTCTGAAAGTGTTTTTTCTTCTTTTAAACGAAAAATGGGTTCCGACGAAATCTTTTATGTAAAGGAACTGGAGAGAAATATTACGCCGTTGGATTTGTCTTCTATGGTTTTGAAAGAGCTAATCAATTTTTCTCCCGAAACTCCAAAAACTGCCGTGATTACTATTCCGGCCTCTTTTGATACTATTCAGACAAATGCTACTAAAAAAGCTGGCTTTGAAGCAGGTTTTGAGGAAGTTGTAATGTTACAGGAACCCATTGCGGCCTGTCTTGCTTATTCCAATGCAGAAAATCTAGATATTACCACAGAAAAAAAATGGCTGGTTTATGATTTTGGCGGTGGAACTTTTGATGTGGCGTTGGTCAAAATTGATGAACGTGAATTAAAAATTATTGATCACAAAGGGAATAATTTTTTAGGAGGGGTCGATCTGGATACCTTGCTTATTGAAAAGGTAATCTGTCCCAAAATAGAAAAGCAATCCGGAGAAACTGATTTCTGGAGCAAATTAGTTTCCGGAGAGAATCTGCATTACAAAAAAGCCTACTTCGAATTGCTTTTTAAAGCTGAGGAAGCCAAAAAAGAGCTCTCCGTAAAACCTAAAACTTCTATTGAAATCGATTTTGATGAACTGGGTATTTATTTTGATTTGGAAATCACCAAAGAAGAGTTTGAGGAGATTTTAAAACCAAAATTTGAAGAATCCTTCAGACTAATGCAAAATCTTATAACAGATAATGCGACCCGTTTTTCAGATATTGAGCGAATCATTCTTGTAGGCGGAACAACCT
>CAMFLD010000096.1 GCA_945957245.1 uncultured Flavobacterium sp.
TCTCGTGGGCTCGGAGATGTGTATAAGAGACAGGCAATAAACTCCTGTGCCGGATTCGGGTATATTTTAATATTAAGTTTTGACAGATTAAAGTCAGGTGTAGCCAATGTATACTGAGTAGTCGTTTCACTTATAGTAGTTACTTTAACTGCCGTTTTGTTGCCATAGAATGTTGGCCCGACCACATAGGGATAAGCCGAATTATGATTAGCATCTACTGTAGCAAAGTAGCAATAAGTCCCTGATGGATATTCAGGAGTTACGCAAAATCTTCCGTTGTGAGCATCCAAATAACTTGGATCGGATGGATGGGCAATATATTCGTAATCTTCTCTAAAATAACCCAAAGGATAGGTAGCACTTACGGCTGGACCCGCAGTAACCGAAGTACCATTAGCATAGGTTGTTCGGGTGGTAATATTTCGCAACTGATATCCTGATTTCATTCTTACGATACCACCAGTTCCATCGGTGTTGGCATAACCATAAGCACCATAAATTGGGAAACCGTCATAAGCAAAACCAATCAAAGGCGAATGTTGCGAAGGATTAATAACATACAAACCATCAGAAGGGTAGGTGTCACAAACTGTTGATAGTACAGCTAAATCCAAATTGAATGCGCTTGGGTTCTGATGATGGTGGTAATTCCCCATCGCAGGATGTGCTTTGGAACAGTCAAATCCTCCTCTTTCGGCTAAAACTGCATCCCGGTTCCAAACTCCATCGCCGGTGCAGGCAGGTTGTATTGGCCCGCCACACAAGGTTTGGGTACTGTTTTTCCAGGAAACACCATCACGATAATCAAACAACGCTACGCCGTTTTTAAACAAACCGATATTACCTCCGGTAGTAGCCGTGGTTGTTCCGGTATTTTGTGTTGGATTTAATGGGAATTTAAAAATAGCTCCGTTTTGTGAAGTAGCTAATGAAGGATTACCATCAAGAAATGGCCCTGTAATATAAGCCGGAATGCAATTTGTAGTCACATAAACCCAATTGGCAGAATACTGAACTGTTTGAACATTTGCAGCTACAGCATCAGTAATGGGCGTTGAATTTCCTGAAACGTAATGGCGTCCGGTGATTCCGGTAGTATTTCGCAACCATTGTGTAATGATTGGATTGGTCTGAGCCATTAGCGAACAGTTGACCGTTATAAATAATAAGAAAGCTAATTTTTTCATTGTGCTACTTTTAAGTTGAGTGTGATTTATTTCATTTTATCTTTTATTCCTCTATAAAAAATCTGGCATCCAAAGGATTCTGTTTTGGGATTAGAAACTGTTTTATTTTGCAAAAGTTCTTCAACAGCTTCAGCCAGATACGGTTTGGCATTTTCAGCATCACCGGCATTATCATCAATGGAACCCTGATATTTTATGGTGTATGTCCCCGAATTATTTTTCCAAATTACAAAAGCCTGTGGCGTATGTGTGGCTTTAAATTGTTGGCCAACAACCTGTAACTTATCCTGAAGATAGGGAAAATTAAATTTATCCTTCTTCGCCTTTTTCTGCATCAGGGCAAATGATTCTTCAGCATAAGCCAAGGTATCCATAGAATTTACTGCAAGCAGGTAAACTCCTTTGGAACTGAATTTTTGGTTTAGCATATTTAACCTTTCGGAATAAAATTTAGCCATCGGACATTTGTTGCACATAAATACAACCATAAAGCCTTTAGCTTTTTTATAATCTGAAAGTGCAATTACTTTATTGTTTACGCTTTTCAGATTAAAGTTTTTTATCTGCTTTTCATCAACACGCAATCTGTTGAATGAAAGACTTATAAAAGCCAGTACCAAAATCAAAAACAGATATAAGATTATGGACTTTTTCATAAATTACTTTTTTACAAACTTTTTGGAAGTTACAGACTTGGTTTGTCTGTCCATCATTTGAATTATATATACTCCTGATGATAATGTGGAAATATCGATTCCGTTTTGCCATTCCGGTTGCGGAAGCATCATTACTACTCTTCCTTCTACAGTTGAAATAGTTAGGTAGTATATTTCCGTTGCTGCATCTTTCAAATTGATATACAGTTTTTGATTCGCCGGATTGGGATACAAACTGAAATCAGTATCAATAGTATTTTGATTTGTATTCAAATTGCTTGTTACAATAAATTGTCCCATCATACCACCATCTTCATGACCTGCAAAATGGCAATGGTACATATAAGGATGTGTAACATCAGCATCAGCAAAATCATCAAACTTGGCCACAAAAGTCACTGATTCGTTTCTTGGAAGGTAGAAAGTATCTTTCCAGCCACTTTCATGTGTTCCTACTGAGGCCGCACTTCCGTTACGAGCCACAATCTTAAATTCTATGTCATGAATATGGAAGGAGTGTCCAAAGATATTATTATTGGTAATAGTCCATTTTTCAACATCGTTAAGATTAACCGTTTTGTCTATGTAATCATAAACGAAAGGATGGTTGTCCAATGAAAAAGGTGTGGGGCCTTGTCCGCCTGTCACCGATAAGGAACGGTTTACAGTGGCATCAGTGGCAGTCCAATAGGTATTTGAAACTAATGTTGACGGAACTGCAGTCACAGGTGTCGTTGCGGTAGTGGTAGCTCCAACATTGATATGTAAAACAGTAAAATCAGTATTATTTAACAAACTTCCAAATTGTCCTGAACTGTTAGGTTCACCTCCCGGAAAGCCTAATGTTTGTCCTGAGTTATATGCTTTTAAATCAAGAGTTCCTCCAACAGCATCATTGCCCAGATTAACCATAATTTCAATACGTTCCCCGACCATCAATTTTACTCGGGTCACAGCAACAGGAGCGTTTAACAGACCACCATCATTTGCTATGATATAAAATGTTCTGTTATCACTAAAACCAAGATTATAGCCTCTTTCAATTTCAGCATTTAAAATACGTATTCTCACATACTGTTTAGGTAATGTATATTGAGCACTTGGCGTTCCGTTGGTCAGCATATAATCACCATAAACCCTTGTCGAAGCAGGAGGAGAGTCAAACTGATTTGCCGAAGTGTAACTTCTGCTGGTCAGTGCCAAAACAATATCATCAACGCCATAAGTTCTGGGCAGGTTTAAAGCACTTTCAGCAGGGTCTTTTACGATAATGAAACCACCAACCCCTTTCGTAATTTGTGCCTGTGTAGTTTCATGTAAATGAGGATGATACCAAAGGGTAGCAGCCTGATTCATAACCGTCCAATAAGGCTGCCATAATGTTCCAGCCGGTATTATCTGGTGTGGCCCGCCGTCCATTACAGCAGGTAAATGCATTCCGTGCCAATGCAATGTTGTTGATTCATTAAGATTGTTCGTAACATTGACATGAACTTCGTCACCTTTATTGATAAACAATGTGGGACCCCAAAAGGTTTCATTATTAATAGCTCCGGTCACAGTAAGGTTTCCGGATTTCAATTGCTTCGTAGATTCGTGGATGTTCAGATTGAATGTAGTCCCGTATAATGCCTCGGGCATCGACATGGTATTGTACTGCGCATTTAGAAAGGTAATACCTGAAAATAAAGCAGTGAAAATGAAGCACTTTTTCATAAATTCTTTGGTTTAGCTTAGTTCCGATAACCTTTCGGACTCGGTTGGTTATAATGGCTTAGACGAAAGAACTTTTTTATTCTTGCGCTGTTTTTTAAAATTATTCTTTGGGAAATGAAAATCGTTTATTAAAAAGGAATTCTTTGTCGGTAAGAGTTTGCAAAAATGCAATCAAATCAACTCTGTCATTATCAGAAAGATTCATTGGTTTGTCAAGTTCTTTAGGCAGACTTTTGTCATGACCGAGTGAATTGTAATGCTTAATCACCTCAGTTAAAGTTTTAAATCTTCCATCATGCATGTAAGGGAAGGTAAACTGAATATTTCTTAAAGTAGGTATTTTAAAACGCAAATAATCTTCAGGTTTATTCGTAATTTTTATTCTGCCTGCATCATTCAGCGTCTCATCTATTGACAATCCGTTTTTTTCAAATTTATCATCAGCAAAAAGTGGTTCTTTATGACAGGAGGCACAATTAGTTTTAAATAATTCATAACCATGCTGTTCTTGTGCCGTGAATTTATCTTCTTTCCGCATTACTTTGTCGTATTTCGAATTGGATGAAGTTAACATTACAGTAAACTGTGCTAAAGCTTTCAATAAACGCTGACTGGTCACTTTTTCATCTCCGTAAGCTTTGGCAAATAACTTTCTGTATTTTTCGCTAGCCTGTAGTTTTGCCACTACATGTTCCAGTGTTTCATCCATTTCGACAGGATTGGTGATTGGATTAATAGGTTGGACTTCCAAATTATTAACACCACCATCCCACATGAAGTCCTTTTTCCAAGCCAGATTTATTAGTGCCATCGAATTTCGTGTACCAATTTTTTCCTCAATACCATGACTCAACTGATGGTCGACATGCGTAAATCCCGTTTGCTGTAAATGACAACTTTGACAGGAAATAGTATTATCCCGCGATAAAATAGGGTCATAAAAAAGATTCCTTCCCAATTGAAAACCTTCTTCAGTTAAAGGGTTTTTTGAAAAATCATAAACCGGTTTGGGCCAGCTTTTAGGAACATCAAAATATATAGGTGTAGTCAATTGATCTGAAAATCCAAAGCCAAGCAGAATGAGTAGCGTTACTATGATGTATTTCCAAAAGAGTTTCATTTCAGGTAAAACATTTGAGTGCTATAATCGGCCAACTTCATAGCTTCAGCTCCCGGAATCATAATACTGTTAGATTCCCGAAGTTTGAAATTAGAAAAAAACCGATTTAAATCAATTCCAATAATAATATCCTGATTATCTTTTATATTCCTTTCAAAATTGATGTTTCGTATGGCAGAATAGGGAGGGAGATATCCTCCAAGATGGAACTGAAATTCATTTTTTCTTGTTTTGCAACTCAGGCTTTTCCCTTCAATTTTCATATTGATGTAACCACTCTGCCACGCCCAGTACATTCCTTTAATCGGGTCTAAATCGCCAGCCATAGCACCGGAAGTGTTTGTTAAACTATCAATGCCGATATTAAAAATAATTCTTGAAATCTGTTGGTTGCTTTTTTTAGTTATTGGAATTTTAAACGAATCCGGGTTTTCAGAATCGAGTAGGTGATAGCTGTTTTTTTGAATAAATACAGATTTGTCAGCGTACTGAATCTGAATATTGGATATGTAGCATCTGAAGGTTTGGATAGCCATTGTATCGCCTGACGCTGCTATGTATTGCTTGTTTAGTTTAAGCGGAACTTTATTGAATTCTAAATGAAAATTCAGGGCTAGAGAATCTTTTTGGTTTTGGGAAAATCCAATAAAGCAAGTCCAAAAAAGACAAACCATATAGATTTGTTTCTTACTCATGCTCAGGACCTCCATGTTCAGGCCCTTCATGTCCGGGACCGTGTGGTTTTGGAGCAAATAATCTGGATAATTCTTCGGTCAGTGCATTAAAATCCTCCATTTGGTTTTGATGACAGAGCTTTCTGATATCTTCAAAATGTTTAAAATGGGTTTGCTCTACTTTAGTTTGATTTGCATTAATTACACCGATAAGACTATCTTTAGCTTTCTGATTAATTTCAGGCTGGCTCAACAAAGTATACAATTCGTTTTTAGCTTTACGGATGTTATTATCGAGTTGCTCAATTTGACCCTGATGCCACTGAATCAGTTTTCCATATTCTTTTTGCTGACCAGCGTCAAAATGGAGTTTTTCAATGATTATTTCTCTGGGCTCTGGTCTTCCTCCGTGTGGTGGTTTATGTCCTTTTGGCCCCAAAAGTAAGAAGCCTAGAGTTCCTAGATTGATTACCAGTAATCCGATAACGGCAACGGTTAATAATTTTGTTTTTTCCATGACTATTGATATAATTGGTTACTTTGACTCATAGTGCTTTCTAAATACACTGCGGTAGCATCCTTTGTTGATTTTGATTTTGAATTCAGTATCGAAATATTCAAAATCACTAAAACAGCTATCGATGCAGCTACAAGCCAAACTGTTTTTAATGAAACAGTTTCCTGTTCCCTGATTCGTTGTTTAATTTTCAGGAACAAAGTATCCTCTGGGGTTACCTCAGTAATTCCATTGGTACTGTTCAAAACTTTTTCAATCCATTTATCTTGTTCCATATTCTTATAGACGAAATTTATTTTTTTTTCTTGCGGTATTCTTTAAATTTTTCTGCCAGACGTTCCTGAAGTGTACCTTTAGCCCTAAAAACAAGGGATTCGACAGACGAAATACTAAGCTGCATAATTTCTGCAATTTCAGGATTACTTAATCCATCAAGTTTAGAAAGCAGAAAAGCTGTTTTTTGATTGTCTGTCAGCGTATTGATGACTTCAAAAAGAACTGCTGCATCTTCTTTATTTTCCATTAATATTCCCGGATGCTCAAAAGTTGACGTATTCAGATATTCTTTTTCATCCTGGCTTTTCTTTCCAAAAATGAAAAAGCGTTTCTTACTGTTTTTCTGCTTAATGTAATCCAGGCACTGATTAATCGTAATTCGGTAAATCCAGGTTTTATAAGATGATTTCTGATTGAAGTTATCCAAAGAATGATACACTTTTACAAATACATCCTGAGTGACTTCTTCGGCATCCTCTACATTTTGCAGATAATGCAAAGCCACATTGTACACGAGTGCTTCATACTCGTGATACAATTTTTCAAAATGAGTTTGGTTTTGAATCATTTTAATTGGTTTCAGATTACAATGATACTAAATGTTTTTTACTAACTATAAATTGTCCTATATTTGGGCTTTCATTACAATAACCTGTCATCAGATAACTACAATTGTTTGGAGTTCCCACAAGTTATTTATGACAATCAAACTTAACTAAGACTTATGAAATTATTAGAAGGAAAAGTAGCCATTATAACAGGCGCCAGTAGAGGAATCGGAAGCGGGATCGCAAAAGTATTTGCCCAGCACGGCGCTAATGTTGCGTTTACTTACAGTTCATCAGCTGAATCTGCAATGGCTTTGGAAAATGAATTATCAGCTTTGGGAATTAAAGCCAAAGGATATCAGTCAAACGCAGCCGATTTTAATGAAGCTCAAAAACTGGTTGATGATGTCATTGCCGAATTCGGAACTATTGATGTATTAATTAACAATGCCGGAATTACTAAAGACAACCTTTTGATGCGTATGTCCGAAGAAGATTTTGATAAAGTGATTGAAATCAACCTGAAATCGGTTTTCAACATGACAAAGGCGGTTCAGAAAATAATGCTTAAAAACCGTAAAGGCTCTATAGTGAATATGAGTAGTGTAGTAGGAGTGAAAGGAAATGCCGGACAGGCTAACTATGCTGCTTCAAAAGCCGGAATGATTGGTTTCACTAAATCAATTGCTTTGGAATTAGGTTCAAGAAATATCCGTTGCAATGCCATTGCTCCGGGCTTTATTGAAACTGAAATGACAGCCAAATTAAATGAAGATGTGGTACAGGGCTGGAGAGATTCTATTCCGTTGAAACGCGGAGGAACTCCTGAAGATGTTGCCAATGCCTGTCTTTTCTTTGCTTCAGATATGAGTGCTTATGTTTCCGGACAAGTCTTGAATGTTGACGGCGGAATGCTTACTTAAAATTATTATAAATTTTAAATTATGAATTTTGAATTAATTTATATTTGAAGAATATCATTCAGCATTTAAAAATTAATATTTCAAAATAATTCAAATAAATGAACACCACAACAATCCTGTTATTACTTCTATCAATAGCTGTTGCTGCTGGTTTGTCATTTTACCAATACTTATATAAAGCCAAAATCAGGTCAAATACGACTTTGGTTTTGGCTTTTTTGCGTTTCTTTTCCATTTTTGGATTATTATTGTTACTAATAAATCCAATAATCACAAGAAAGACCGTAGAAACAGTCAAAACACCTTTGCCGGTTATTATCGATAACTCAGCTTCTATAGCCGATTTGAAAGCGGATAAAGCTGCAAACGAAGTCTTCAAAAAACTAACCGAAAACAAAGATCTGGCTGAAAAATTTGAAGTGCAGCCTTACCAGTTTGCCACCGATTTTGCTCCTGCTGATACTATCAATTTTAAAGGAAATCAAACTAATATTGATGTTGTTGCCAAGAATCTTAAAACTATATATAAAAACCAGCATTTCCCAACGGTCTTGATTTCTGATGGAAACCAGACTTCAGGTGAGGATTACGTTTATGGATTCAATCCGGATAATAAAGTTTATCCTTTGGTGGTAGGTGATACAGCAACATACCTCGATTTAAGGGTATCGCAACTGAATGTCAATAAATATGCTTTCCACAAGAATAAATATCCGGTGGAAGTATTCCTTAATTATGCAGGAAATAAAAGCATTAATGCCAATTTCAAAATTACTCAGGGAAATAGTGTGCTAAACGAACAGACCGTATCATTTTCCCCTTCCAAAAAATCGGCAACATTAAATATTCTGTTACCGGCAGATAAGGTGGGACTACAAATACTAAAAGCCTCAGTTTCATCAAAAGAACAGGAAAAGAACACTTACAACAACGTAAAGAATTTTGCTGTTGAAGTCATTGATCAAAAAACAGAAGTTGCTTTGGTTTCCTCAATTTCGCATCCCGATTTAGGTGCAATTAAGCGTAGTATTGAATC
>CAMFLD010000097.1 GCA_945957245.1 uncultured Flavobacterium sp.
GACTCGTATTGCGAGACAGTATGGTTTAAATAGTATTTAACAACAAAAAAGCATACTATTACTGAAATTAAAAAGTAATGCCAGTAGCGTAGATATAAAAAAAACTGCTCAAGAAAATCAAAATTATTATGCTTCTCCTGAAGTTCAAGTTGAGAATTGTCCATTTAAAGATTATTTTTTAAATAATAAAACCAATGTTGCTGCAAAAGATAATATGCCGATTATACTTCCAATGTTACTCAGGTAACCCGATGACATTACTTTGGCACCATTTGGATTAACAATAATCACATCATTCTGTTTTACATAGTAATATGGGCTGGAAAACCAATCTGAAGAAGTAAGATCCAATTTAACGTAAGTACGTGTACCATTGTTTTCTCTAATAAGAAGTACATCCTTCCTTTTTCCGAATATAGTCAAATCACCTGCGTAACCAATGGCTTGGTTAAGTGAAATATTCTGTTCCTCAAAGCTATAAGTTCCCGGATTTTTAACTTCGCCCAACACAGTTACTTTACTGTTTATGACTCTCACATTCACATTAGCCCCTTTGATGTAATCCTTATCGCTAAGCATATCAACAAGTATCTTCTGTAATTCACCCGTAGTTTTTCCGGCTACTTTAAGGGTTCCTAAAATTGGGAAAACAATTGTTCCTTCCTGAGAGACCAAGTAACCCTGAACCTTAAATGTGTCCATATTGATGGAGGTAGTAGCGTTGATATCCAAATTGAAAGGTTTTGCCGATTCCGGTATTAATGCATCAACTTTAATATACAGAATATCATTAATCTGAATCTGATTAGGTACATAGTTGATGGAACTTTGTGAACTGTTTTGAATGTCCTGATAATAAATAAGGTCTTTTTTATCGGCACATGACGCCAGCAAAAACAGGGCTGTAAATGATAGGAGAATTTTTTTTAACATTATAGGGTTCTTTGGTTTAGGGTAAATTAACTGCTTATCAAAGCGACAAATCTACAATTTGTTTTACATTTTTTGGTTTTTTTGGGGATATTATTTGGCAGTCGAACTTACGGTTAATCAATGTCTAACATTTGATATTCCGAATTCATACTCTTAAATTCTGGTACAATTTTTTTCATTTGAGTAACAACCTCCATACTGTTGCATTTTTTGGTTATTTCTATCAATTCATCAATACTTTCTTTTACCTCTTCATAATCGTCCCAGCTGTCTTGGGCAATCATAATCTGGGTATTGTGGGTTGGCAGTGTTTTTGAAGCATCATTTAGCAATTCTTCAAATAGTTTTTCTCCGGGACGCAAACCGATAATTTTAATATTAATGTCCTTATCCGGTATAAATCCTGCCAGACGAATCATTTTTTTGGCTAAATCGATAATCTTCACAGGCTCACCCATATCAAAAATATAAATTTCACCTCCATTACCCATAGCTCCTGCTTCGAGAACCAATTGACATGCTTCGGGTATGGTCATAAAATATCTTATTATCTCGGGATGGGTTATTGTTATAGGCCCACCTTCCTGAATCTGTTTAGTAAATAACGGAACAATAGAACCATTGGAACCCAATACATTACCAAATCGTGTTGTAATAAATTTTGTTGCGTTCTTTTTATTTGTGTTTACCAAATGATAATTCAGGGATTGCACATATTTTTCGGCTATTCGCTTGCTGGCTCCCATCACGCTGCTAGGGTTTACAGCTTTGTCTGTTGAAATCATAACAAACTTTTCAACCATGTATTTTTTAGACAAATCAGCCAGATTTTTAGTTCCAATAACATTTGTAAAAATGGCCTGTGAAGGATTTTCCTCCATCAAAGGAACGTGCTTATAAGCTGCTGCATGGTAAACAAAATCAGGTTTGTACTTATCAAAAACCAATTCCAAAGCATCATAATCCCTGATATCTGCCAAAACCACTCTTATCTTAACATCACTGGACAATTCCGCTATTTCCAACTGAAGACTATGTAATGGCGATTCTGCCTGATCAAGGATAATAATTTTATGCGGATTAAAATTCATTACCTGTCTCACGATTTCGCTTCCAATGGAGCCTGCTCCTCCTGTAATCATTATTCTTTTACCTTCAATCTGATCAGAGATTTTTTTATTGTCCAAAACTATTGGGTTTCTTTCCAATAGATCTTCAATTGCAAAATTCTTTAATTGATTTGAAATTTGATTTTGATCTTCCCAGTCAGTAATCAATGGAACGGTAAAAACCTTAAAATTGTACTCAAGGCATTCTTCCACCAATTTAACCGTTTCTTCTTTCGTCAAACTTTTCTCTGCAATAATTAAAACCTCAGCCTTCATGGATTTCAAAATAACATGAATTCCTTTTGTATGACTTATAATTGGAAGGTTTAGGATACTTTTATTGGTTTTGTCAAATTGAAATTTATTGACAAAGGCTACTACATTGAATCGGGCTGGTTTTTCAGTTTTTAAGGCATTGGCAACTGAAATAGCATTAGCATCGGCACCATAAATAACTGCTTTGATCAACTGATTGGTATCGGCAACCTGAATATAGGTCTCAAAAACATTCTTGACCAAAATCCTGAAAAGGAATAACAGCAGGAATGAAATTACATAGGTGATGAATAATCCGGTGGAAAGAAACAACCTGTCATGAAGGATAATCTGGAATGTATAGTTGATAACCATCAATGCCAGATAAGATGCTGTCGTAGAAACCAATAGCTTTACACCGTCTATGAATGTGGAATGCCTTATGATTCCACTGTAAGTCCTGAAAAATACAAATGAAAAGGCATTTACCAGAACCACAAACCCATATTGGAAATAAGGGCTTAATCTTGGATATAGCTTTACATTGAGACTATAAACCATGATTTGTGTAATTACACAGGCAATTAAAACAATGAAAACATCGATGGCGAAAATAATCCATCTGGGAAGGTAACCAATGTTTTGGAATCGCTTGGTAGAAATAATCTTTCTCAAAAATTTAAACACAAAATCCCGCATATTCAAAAAACCAATTTCTACAAATTTATGTTAAAAAATGTTAAAAAAATTGCTTAAGGCATTAGAAATTCTCTTTTTGTCACTTTCGGTTATGTTAGACCCTGATGGTAAGCACAATCCATTTTCAAAAAGATTTTGAGAAATTGTACCTCCGTAATAAGGATATTTTTCGAATACAGGTTGCAGGTGCATCGGCTTCCACAAAGGCCTACATTCAATATTTTCTTTTTCCAGTGCTATCCTCAAATCAGTGCTGGTTTTTCCGGATACTTCAGGGTTTATTACAATACAACTCAACCAATGATTTGAAAAATAATCTGTGTCAGGCTCTGTAAATACAGTAACTTCTTTCACGTTTTTAAAAAGGTCGGCATAAAATTGATGCATTTGGCGGCGTAATCCAACGTGTTTTTCCAAAACTTCCATCTGTCCTCTGCCAATTCCGGCGCAAATATTACTTAATCTGTAATTATATCCAATTTCAGAATGCTGATAATGTGGTGCCGCATCACGAGCCTGAGTGGCCAGAAAAACTGTTTTTTCCTTTATTTCTTTTGTATGAGCTACCAAAGCTCCGCCTCCAGAAGTAGTTATAATTTTATTTCCGTTAAAGGACAACGCCGAAATGTTTCCAAAAGTTCCACAATTCCTGCCTTTATATTTGCTGCCAAGGGCTTCTGCACTGTCTTCAAGAACCGGAATCTGGTATTTATCTGCTACAGCTCTTATTTCATCAGCTTTGAAAGGCATTCCATATAAATGAACGGGAACAATTGCTTTTGGCTTTTTACCTAATTTAATTCTGTCCAAAATCGACTCTTCCAAAGCTTTTGGACACATATTCCAGGTATCCGGCTCGCTGTCAACAAAAACAGGACTTGCGCCTAAATAAACAATTGGATTACAGGAAGCTGAAAAGGTAAAACTCTGACAGATAACTTCATCTCCTGCCTGAACTCCAAGCAAAATCAATCCTAAATGTAGGGCAGCAGTACCAGAACTTAAAGCAGCTACATACACATCGTCATTCAAAAACTTTTCTAAATCCTCTTCAAATCCTGTTACATTTGGCCCTAATGGCGCTACCCAATTCGTGTCAAATGCTTCTTTAATATATTGCTGTTCATTTCCACCCATGTGTGGGGAGGATAGCCAAATTTTTGCATTATCCATAACCTAAAAAATGGTTTTAATTATAATTTTTATATCCAGAAATAGATTATTGCTGTAATAATAATCTAAATTCATCTTTACTTTATCCGGAAAAATGACTGTATCGTTATATTCCAGTGCATTTTCCTGCTGTTCCAAAATAGCTTCCTCGTTAAAATATTTTAAGGATGCCTCACTGGTAATACCGGGCTTAAGTTGCAATATTTTTCTGTTTTCTCCTTCCAACTTATCATAATAGCCTTCAATATCCGGGCGTGGTCCCACAATACTCATATCGCCTTTCAGTACATTAAGAAACTGAGGTAATTCGTCTAATTTGTATTTTCTGAAAAAGACTCCGGTCTTTGTGACATTGCCTGTATTAACATGCATTGTCCTTAGTTTATAAATAGTGAACAATTTTCCGTACTGCCCGACTCTTTTTTGGAAGAAAAACCCACCAGAAGCAGTATCTGCCATGAGTATTACCCAGGAAATCAGAATGATTGGCAGAAATATAATCAGAGCGAAAGCAGAAACCACTATATCAAAAATCCTCTTAAAAATGCTTTTCATTTAATACTTTTTGCAGGGATTCCAACTACCATTTCGCCATAATTGACGTTCACTATCACCATTGCCTGCCCGCCTACTACAGCGTTTTCTTCAATAACAATTCCTTGTACTGTTGAAGAGCCGATACCCATTTCAACACAATTTCCAATTTTCGTATTACCACCAAGATTCACTCCGGGAGCTAATGACGCAAATGAGTTTATAATGCAATTATGACCTAAACTGCAATTCATATTAATTACAACAAAATCATCAATAATGGTTTCATAATTAATGGCAGTTCCCGGATATACTATACACCCTTTGCCAAAGCTTACTGCTTCTGAAACCCAGGCATCTTTCGATATGAAATTGGGAAAGTCAAAAGACAGATCCTGATACTTATCAAATAATTTTTTCTTAACTGACGGAAAAGCAATTCCCCAAACAATAGCAATGCCTTTACCTGAATAATCCTGTACTTTATCTACCGGGCCTAAAACCGGAAAACCTGCTATAACCGTATTATGTTTTGACTTATCGTCATCCAAAAATCCGATAATTTCAAAGGATTCCGTAAATTGATTGATATTATACGCAATAAATTTGCCTACACTTCCGGCGCCAATTATCAGTAGTTTTTTCATATCTTAATTATTTCCGTTGAACGGTTGCATTGGTCTTTCGTCACTTTGGTTAACTCCCTCTGTCCTGATTACTTTTATAAAAGTAAGCCAAAGGATTTTTATATCTAAAACAAACGAAAGATGATCTACATAATAAATATCGTATTCAAACTTTTGTTTCCAACTAATTGAATTTCTACCATTGACCTGTGCCCAACCTGTAATTCCGGGGCGAACATTATGACGGCGTAACTGTTCCTGTGAATATAAAGGTATGTATTTGAATAATAATGGTCTTGGGCCTATCAAACTCATATCGCCTCTAAGTACATTCAGCAACTGTGGTAATTCATCAATAGATAAACGCCTGATAATTTTTCCGGCTTGAGTAATCCTTTGATTGTCGGGCAACAAATTTCCATCAGTATCTCGGGCATCAGTCATTGTTTTTAATTTGATAATTTTAAATGCCTTTTGGTTTAATCCCGGACGTTCCTGAAAAAAGAAAATGGAGCCTTTGTTTTGGAACCATAAAATCAGGAATACCACAATCAATATTGGAGAAGCCAATATTAAGCCGAACAATGACACTAAAATATCGAGAAAACGCTTAAAAAATAATCGGTACATCTATTTTAAATAAGGTTCCAGTTTTGATTTAAGTCCTTTCTGAGCAGGCAATTGCCATAAAAGTTTACACCAATCATGATTTCCTTCAATAAATCCGGGACCATTTTCAGTAATTACAATATCCCAGCCTATCGAACGGTTTTCAGGATGTTCTTTTGCTGCTTTTTTAACCATCGTAACAGTTTCATTCCAAAACGGAACCTGCAAGCCTACAATTGCCACGCCCGTTATTGGATGAACTTTTTCCATAGGTTTAGTAATATCACTGTAAACACCAACATCATTAATGATTCCTGTTTTTTCGTCAATCGGAGCTGCCATATTGCCTGCTGCCATATTGTCCACCGATGAATTAACAGATATACGCTGACGACAACCCAGTAAAACTACTTCATCTTTATCATCTAATTGGGTAAAAATCCTCACCGTATTCACTGCTGATGGCGATAAATTATTCAGTACCGGATGCTGCATGATAAATTCCTCAACCAAATCAAACTGGCTTGTTTGAAGAAAATCAATTAAACTTTTGGCATCAAATTCTTTCGCTTCTTTAATTAAAACATCAATACCGCAATTCCCATCAGCTACTTTAAAAACAAGCTTTCCCGATGGATTTTGCAACAGTTTCTGAACCAATTCCGGACTTTGTTTTAAATCAGTCAAATCGCCTACAGCATGCACGAAATACTCCTTATAAGAGCGATAGAATTTCGTTTTGTCATCCAAAATCGAACGGGTTTCTTTTGGATTCATTTTGAGTTGATATTCAAACATATACCCCGTTCCTGCCCATGTTTTTCGCTGGATTTCATCCTTTTCGAAGAAGCGGAATTGGAAATATTCTAAAAGGGAAATATTATATTTAAACACACTGAAAACAGCATCAAAAAGCAAACTTATTTTATTTCTTCCACTTTGCTTTGAGGCATGGTTAAGAAAAAGTTTGAACTTTTTCCAGTCCATTTTTTTGATATAATATCCTAAGTATAATACTCTCTTAAACATATTTTTTATCTCTTAAGCTAACAGCCATTTCATCGGCAGCCATAAATTCGACATCAGGCCATTTTTTTACAATGGCATCCAGCAGGTTTTTTAGTGCCGCCAATCCTTTTTCACGATTTTGAGGATCAATATGACCACAAAAGTTTACCCTATGCGAACTAATGATTGCCGGTTTTTTCCAACGGAAAGCCGTTTCAATCTGTTTCATTGTATAGTTTACCCAATCAATACCACGGTCTTCAGTAGGTTCGAATACAACATTCCTAACCATGACTGTTAAACCATCAGCTGTTTTTTTGCCAATATAGTTAAATGATTTTTTATATACATTTAATCCCTGATGTTCTGCACGCAATAAAGCTAAATCCAAAAATTTTACTCCATTGGATTGCAACACTTTAAACAACGAATGGTGAATACTGAAAACCGGAGGAGTAAAATAAGTGCTTCGGTAACCATACACTTCTTCAAAATAGTCCAGTCCTTCTTTCAGTATAGGCTTCAAAGCTTCATTTTCTTTTACATCCCAAAAATCCAATGCCGCAAAAGCCGACATCGATGGATATTCCTCGTCTGATATACTGGTATAAGATTTGTTTTTTAAAGCGGTCAACAAATGTTCGTCTCTTTTTTTCAGCTTATCATTAAAAACAGTCAGATTTAAATGTTCCCGACCATGAAATTGCGGTTTTAGTAATCCTTTTGCAATGCCATACTTCCACAAGTCCCATGCTCCAACATAAGCTTCAGGTTGTTCGACAGCAAGTTTATTATAAGTATTGGGCAAAGTCTCGAAATGAAAGGTTTCATAATTGTCCGCTTCCATTTTTTCAAAATCAATATTACAGGGTAAGGCAAATGGAGTAAAAACAGCATGTCGTCCGTTTTTATCCTTGACAGATGATAAAACCTCAAAAAGCTGTTCCAAATCCTGCCTTGTTTCTAATGTATCTAATGCATCAAAACGGGAATAAACTTTCATTCCTGCTGCATCCATATTTTTTCGGGCTTGTGCCGAATTTAAACGGACATTGCCATAGTCATCCACTGAAAAAACAATGATTTTGCGATTGGTTTTCCAACCGATGCTGTTTTTTAGGTTTGAAATGATTTTTGAAATCAATGGTCTAACCATGATTTGGATTTAAATAATATTCCACAAATTTATCGGCATTATCCCGTCTGAAAAGCTTTGCGGTTGCTATTGCATTCCGTGACATTTCATCCCATTTCTGTTTATTCCGACTTACTTCGAGGATGAAGTCTTTGGCTTTTGCCAAATCTTTCTCTGCAAAGCACGCTGCAGCTTTATATTTATGAGCATAGGTATTAAGCTCTGAATCTTCTCCGGCTATATAAACTGACGGAATTCCGTAACTCATCAGATTGTATGACTTACTCGGAACACTTCCTTTTGATGTAAGCTCGTCTAATATTACAATTCCCAAATCAGCTGCTGACAATGAAAACGGAAACATTTCATCCGATTGGAACGGAAGAAATGTACAGTTGGGCAATTGCTTTTCCTCCACCATTTTCTGCAAAGCCGGTACTCGTGGTCCACGTCCGATAATTTGGAAGATTATATCGTTATTGTCTTTTAATAATTCTGCCAGTTGCACCACAACCTCAACTTTATGTGTTAGACCAATATTTCCGGAATACTGAAT